>DASQXY010000188.1:0-3634 GCA_035639455.1 Chthoniobacterales bacterium
CTCACCTGCCGCGCGGTCGTGCCGCAGATGCGCGCGCAGGGCGGCGGTCGCATCGTGAACATCTCCTCGATCGGTGGCAAAATGGGAGTGCCGCATCTTGCTGCTTACTGTGCGAGCAAATTTGCGCTCACTGGTCTGTCCGATTCACTTCGCGCCGAGCTCGCGTGCGACAATGTTTTCGTCACTACCGTCACGCCCGGGCTCATGCGCACCGGCTCGCATGTGAATGCCAAATTCAAAGGACGACACGATGCCGAGTTCGCCTGGTTTTCTGTCTCTGCCGGCGCGCCGCTGGTCTCGATGAACGCCGAGCGCGCGGCGCGAAAAATTCTGGGCGCATCCCGCCGTGGTCAGCCCTCGCTTACGCTCACTTTTGCCGCGCGCGGCGCGATTGTGGGCAACGCCCTTTTTCCAAATCTTACCGGCTACTTAATGCAGGTCGTGAACCGTTTTCTTCCCGGCGCGACCAGCGATACAGGCAACCAGTCGTGTCGCGGCGCTGATCTTCCTCGACTCGCTCCCGGGTGGATGACGCATCTCGCCGACCGCGCGATTGCTCGCAACAACGAGCAGCGCGCGAACCTGTCCTGACCTTCTGGGCAATCCGACCTTCGACGCCCGCTGCGCCGTCGCATTGCGAAGCCGGGTTGAGCGGTAAACGTTCTCTTGCTCATGTCGCAGCGTCTCTTCGTCGCGATCGCACTTCCGGATTCAACCCGCCACGCACTTGTTAGTCTTAATCCGCACCTGCGCGGCATTCGTTGGAGTGAGCGCGATCAAATGCATCTCACGCTCGGCTTCTTCGGGCGCGTTCCCGAAGATGTCGACGTTGTGTTGCGTGAAAAACTCGCAGCCATCCAGTTTGGCGCCTTTTTTCTTCCGATCACCGGTATCGGCACGTTTCCGCCAAAGGGCGCGCCGAAGATCATTTGGATCGGTGTCGGCAAAGGCCATCCGCATCTATTTCAAATCCATAAACGCGTTCAGGAAGCAGCGCTCGCCGTCGGTTTGGAACCGGACCTTCGCCCATGGCACCCGCACATCACGCTCGCGCGTTGCCAAGATGTTTCTGCACACACGCTCCGCAAATTCTTGCGAGCCAATGCCGATCTGGATCTCGGCCTTATCCGCGTGGACGCAGTCCACCTTTACTCGAGCCAGCTCACACCTGCTGGCCCGATTCACACCCAGGAGCTGACGGTTGCATGCACTGTCACTCGGTAACATGCAAATGTGAGCAGGGGAACAACGGGCACAGTGGTCAGGAACCTGAGCTTTCGACCCCAGGCATACGCTTTGCTGCGAAGTGACCGGGCATGCGCAGCCGCCAGTTTGTCCTCCTCACGGTTGCAGGGGTTTTGGTCGGACCAGCGGTCTATTCCCTGACGCATGTTAATTCGTCAGATCAGGCGAAGGATTATTTGACGCTGGTCTCAGAGCCGTATCGGCTGGACAGGATCTATCGCTCGATGGAAGGGCCGATGTCGATCCAGGATGGAATCTCGTTGCCGGGTGAACACAATTCGCCGGTCGAGTGGATTACGGGTGTGGAGACAGAGGTCGTCGATGCAGCGGACCAGAAGCCAATCTCGCAGGAGTTTTTCTGCCATTCGAACCTGACGTTCGCGGAGCACAGCGGCACGCCTCGGCAGGTCAATCAGCAGTTAGGCGGAAGGACACATCTCGACTGGCGACTGTTTACGCTCGTGCCAGGCCGGCTCGCGATTGAACTGCCACC
This sequence comes from Chthoniobacterales bacterium, assembly GCA_035639455.1. GTDB lineage: Bacteria > Verrucomicrobiota > Verrucomicrobiia > Chthoniobacterales > UBA10450 > AV17. The sequence continues at coordinate 1,739 of DASQXY010000188.1, forward strand.
TGGGTTCGGCGTGCCGGTGCCGACGCACGCGTCTCTCGATTACGTGACCATGTCGCTAAACCTGACGCCGAGGAATGAAGTCGTGAATGTCAGGATGCGGACAAAGGTGCACACGGTTGCGGCCGGTCAGCCCGGTGCTCCGAGCAAAGCGCTTTTTCGTCGCGCTCTTTACGTTCTTCAACCGCACGATGAGTCAGGAGGCAATATGTCCATGTGTATGGCGAGTTCGCCTATGCAGCACATGGGAGCAGCATGTGCCGAATTCAAGCCAGATGGCGGCCTAACGAATCATTGGATCGTGCCTCGAGGCCGACACGTCTACAAGACCGAGATCACCCCGCAAATGAATATTCCTTTCGACACGACAATTCATTACGCCACCATCCACGTGCATCCTTTTGCTCGCGGCATGCAGTTGCGCGATTTAACGACCGGCGAGACGATCCTGACCTTGGGTTCCCGCGATTGGACGGATCGCATCGGAGTTGCGCACGTCGACGAGTTTAAATCGATCAGCGGTATCCCGATTTTTCGCGATCATCGTTACGAGGTTACGGCTGAATACGACAACACTTCCGGCTCGAACACCGACGCGATGGCGATCCTTTATCTTTATTTGTTCGAGAAGGATCTGACCTGAACAATAATGTGACGGTGAGCGACCGAGGCTACAGTTACTCGAGTCGTTGCAACGACTGGATGCCGTAATTTTCCTGGAGCGCAGGTGCTTCGGCCGCGATTTGGCCGGCATCAAGCTCGATCTGCTTCGGATCTTCCTGGGTTTCGATCTTGATGAAGCCGCCATCGAGCGGTTGTTTTGCCGCTTCCGCGACATCGCGTAACGAGTTGACTTCTTTCCCGTTCACTTTTGTGACGGTGAGATAGGCGAAATCGTCATAGCCGATTGTGCCATTAGCAGGCAAGACTTGGCTAAGGATGACAATCTTGCGATGAGCTTCGGGAAAGAGTTCCGATTGAAACCGGTCAAAGTAAACGAAACGTTGGGGCGCTTCCTTCTGCCAGTTGGGTCCCCACTCCTTCAAATATTGCCGCGATAGCTCCTGGAAAATGAGCCCACCAAGCACGTAATAAAGCGGCGGCTCATCCAGCGTGTAAGGCGCGACGACGTAATCTTTCGTCGCGCGATGTTCCAATGTTACGTTTAATTTCATGGGAGTGCCGCCTCGCTCGATCTCGAACGGCACGGTGTCACCGGCAAAGGCATAGGTGGTGACGATGTTGGTGAAATCGGTCTTGCCGTATAACGGATCCACATAGTTCCCGTTCTCATCGATCGCGTTGTTGCTGATCGATCTCACAACGTCACCCACCTGCATACCCGCCTTTGCTGCCGGCGTGTTTGGCTCGACCCGCGTCACATAAACGCCGCCCGGTTTTCCCGTTTCACCCGCAAAGGCGCGCAACTGCGGATCGCGCGTCGGAAAATAGGCGAAACCGACGGAAGGAAATCCCTCGTACGGCTGCTTCTCCACGTCTTTAAGGAAGTGCGTGATAATTGGCGCCGGAATCGCGTCCACGAGTTGGGCGCGCGGGTCGTAGCGCAGGAGCAACCCGGCGAGCTTATTATTTTTCACCAGTGGGATCGTGTAACTGTTCTCTCGATATTGCATCGGGAGACTGATTCGATAGGTGAGGAACTGACCCACGTCGGCCGGGTAGCGCGTCATTTGAATAGTCGTGACCAGACCTTCTGTCGCGATGAGAGCGCCGGTCGGTTCAAGCTGCCATGCCGCCAGATGGTCGCCTACGACGGTGTCACTCGCGATTTCCAGTGGTGTAATGTCGGCTAGGAAATTTTTCTCCGCTGGTTCGAGCAGCGCCAGGTTGGCTTCGTAGTCAATCACCTGAACGTTCGCCGCGGTTTTCTCGCCCGAC
>DASQXY010000189.1:0-3915 GCA_035639455.1 Chthoniobacterales bacterium
TCCCGCGCTTCCCGCCGGTTCTAAATCCATGCGCGCAGCTGCAGTGGTAGCCTGGGCGGAGAAACGCGAGCAATCACACGATGTGCAATAGCTTAGCTGAAGAACGCGGCGTTCGCGAATTCACGCCACGGTCGGGTTTGGCGATTGTTTGGTTGCAAGCGCGAATGGGCGTGTGCATCCTTCGTATAGCGTCGCCTGGATGAATCAGTTGCTTATTCCACAGGAGCTCAAGCCAATTGCCGAAAAAGTCGAGGCGGGCCAGCGCATCTCCGAAATCGACGCGCTCACGCTTTACGAATCAGATGACCTGAACGCCGTTGCGATTATCGCCAACAGCGTGCGGGAGCGGAAAAACGGAAATTACGCCACTTACATTCTTAACCGGTACATCAACTACTCGAATATCTGCGTGTTATCCTGCCAGTTCTGTGCGTTCGCGGCCAAGAAGCGCGATGCGCATGCGTTTGAGCGCGCCATCGAAGAGATCGTCAGCGCCGTGCGCGAAGCACTCGAATTGGGGATCACGGAAGTGCATATGGTCGGCGGTCTTCATCCGACCTTAAAGAAAGATTGGTATCTGCGGCTGCTGCGAGAGTTGCGCGCAGTCGAGGCCGGTCTGCACATCAAAGCGTTCACCGCGATCGAAGTTCGGCACCTTGCACAACGAATTTTTCGGACCTCGATCCGTGAAACACTTGATCTCCTGCGCGAAGCCGGCCTGGACTCAATGACTGGCGGCGGCGCAGAGATTTTCGATCCGCTCGTCCGCGACGAGATTTGCCGCGGCAAGGAAACCGCCGCCGAGTGGCTCGACGTCCATCGCACCTGGCACGAAATGGGTGGCCGCAGCACCTGCACCATGCTTTACGGCCACATCGAGACGCTCGCTCAACGCGTCGATCATTTGCGCCAATTGCGCGAGTTGCAGGACGAAACCGGCGGCTTCACAGGTTTCGTTCCGTTTGCCTTCGAACCGCAGACAACCGTGCTTGCCCACATCAAGCCCGCCTCAGCGATCGAGCAACTGCGCAATCTGGCGGTCAGCCGCATATACCTCGACAACTTCGACCACCTCACTGCCTACTGGGTCAGCATGGGCCTTCCGCTCGCGCAGATCTCCTTGAGCTACGGCGTGGACGATCTGCACGGGACGATCATGGAAGAAAAAATTTTCCACATGGCTGGCGCCAGCACGCCACAAGAACAAACCGCTGCCGCGCTGGAGCATGCTATTCGCGAAGCCGGCCGCATACCGGTTCAGCGCGACAGCCACTATCGCCATATCTCGCCTGCGCAGAACAGATCGAGCGCTGCAGCTCGGCGCACCGAAGTGGAGCCGGTGTGCGCCTGAAATGCAACACTATCGGTGATCCGCAGTCAGTGAGCTGGAAGCACTGATCACTGGGTTGCCGATCACGATCGCTTGAACTCGCCACGGATCGGTTGCGTCCAATATCTCAACGCGCGGCCGCTTATTCACGGCTGGGCGGGTCACGTCGAGTTTGATCATCCCGCCGCCTTGTGCTGGCGACTGGCGCGCGGAGATGTCGATCTTGCACTCGTCTCGAGTTTCGAGTTTTTGCGGAACCCGATCTATCGACTCGTCAATGGCGTCTCGCTCTCCTCCGATGGTCCAGTCTACAGCGTCATCGTGGCGCATCGCGAAGACATTTCCAAGATCGATGAAATCGAGCTGGATCCGGCCGCGGAAACTTCCGTTAGCTTGCTGCGCTGCCTGTTCGCCGACCTGGGTCTCACTCCGCGCCTCGTTGGAAGATCCACATCGCCCCGAGCTGGCCGTCTGCTGATCGGCGATCAGGCGATCGAGTTTCGTCAGCAGCAGGGCGCGGAATTTCACTACTGGGACTTGGGCGAGCAATGGAAGCGGATTGTCGATCTCCCGTTTGTCTATGCACTGTGGCTCATCCGCCCGGAAGTCGGCGAGGCGGACGCAATCGCTGATCAGCTGCGGGGCCTGCGGGATGATAATCTCGCGAACATCGATGAGCTGCTTGCTGACGAGAAGAAGTTCAATCACGCATTTTGTCGCCGCTACTATCGCGAGAACCTGCGATTCAGCTTTGGAGACGCCGAGAAGCGCGGTTTTGAGAGGTTCGCCGATTTATGCATGAAGCTCGATCTCGCCCCAAAGCGCGATCTCAGGTTCGAGCTCGTGTAATCCCGGCGGCAAAGCGTGCGTCGCCTACAGGGGAGGTGCGCGTCGGCATCTCCGGCTGGCGTTATGTCAGCTGGCGCGGCAAGTTTTACCCGAAGGATCTGCCGCAGCGGAGAGAGCTTGAGTTTGCCGCGAAGGTGTTCAATTCCGTCGAGATCAACGGGTCGTTCTATTCCCTCCAGGTGCCTTCCAGTTATCGTCGCTGGTATGAAGCGACTTCGCCTGGTTTCCTCTTCAGCATCAAAGGCGCGCGTTTCATCACGCATATGAAGAAGCTGCGCAACATCGAGACGGCGCTCGCCAATTTCTTCGCCTCCGGTGTGCTTGCGCTTGGCGAAAAGCTCGGCCCGATTCTCTGGCAGTTGCCGCCGAATTTCGGCTGGAACAAACAACGCTTCCGGGAATTCTTTGCACTACTGCCGCGGAGCACCTGCGACGCCGCAAACCTTGGCAAGCGACACGATCAGAAGCTGAAAGCGCGCGCCTTTCTCAAGATCGACATCTCGCGGCCGTTGCGCTACGCAATCGAGGTGCGGCATCCGAGTTTTTTGATTCCCGAGTTCTTCGAATTGCTGCGCGAGCACAATATCGCGCTCGTCTTTGCCGATACGGCTGGGAAATGGCCGTACGCGGAAGACCTAACCGCCGATCTCGTTTACATTCGCTTGCACGGTGCGGAGCAGCTTTACGTCAGCGGTTACACTGACCCGGCGCTCGATTGGTGGGCCAAGCGGATCCGCAACTGGCGCGAAGGGACACAACCTCACGATGCGAGGCTGATTGGGCGACGTAAGATCGACAATCAGCTGCGTGATGTGTTCGTCTACTTCGACAACGACGCAAAAGTCCATGCGCCGTTTGATGCAATTCGCCTCGGCCAGCAGCTCGGCGTTGATTGGTCACGACCGAGCAATATTGCGCCGCGGCTTGCGTCGGCCGGCGCGCTCGCTTGAGTCTTACCCGTATGCGGATCGCACAGGTTGCACCACTTTACGAGAGTGTGCCCCCGAAGTACTACGGCGGGACGGAACGCGTCGTTTCCTATCTCACGGAAGAACTGGTTCGTGAAGGTCATGACGTGACTCTCTTCGCGAGCGGCGATTCAGTAACCGCCGCGCATCTGGTCGCAGCCTCGCGCCACTCGCTGCGCTTGGATGAACATTGTGTCGATCAATTGGCGCATCACGTCGTGCTCTTGGAGAATGTGTTTCGGCGCACTGACGAATTCGACGTGATCCATTTCCATATCGATTATTTGCACTTCCCGATTACGCGCCGCAGGCCGCTCGTGCATGTCACTACCATGCACGGCCGGCTCGATATTTCCGACTTAGTGCCACTGTATCAGGAGTTTCGCGAGATGCCGGTGGTCTCCATCTCGAACGCACAACGCGAGCCGCTGCCATGGGTGAATTGGCAAGCGACAGTCTATCACGGTTTGCCGGAAGATCTCTATCAGTTCCGCCCAGAACCGGGGAAATATTTTGCATTCCTCGGGCGAATATCGCCGGAAAAACGCGTTGACCGCGCAATTAAAATTGCGAAGCAGATCGGGATTCCACTGAAGATCGCGGCCAAAGTCGATCCGGTCGATCAGAATTACTTCGAAGCGGTGGTGAAACCGTTGTTTTGCGAGCCGCAGGTCGAGTATGTCGGAGAAATTAGCGAGCGCGAGAAGGATGACTTTTTAGGCAGCGCCTACGCGTTGGTCTTGCCGATTGATTGGCCCGAACCGTTCG
>DASQXY010000190.1:0-4823 GCA_035639455.1 Chthoniobacterales bacterium
CGCGTTGCCGAGGAGAAGCCATAACCGATACTTGTCGACCGCCGACCACTCGTGCAGCGGTCCGCTCCGAAACGCCACCACCACGCCGGCAAACCCGGCCAGCGCCACCGCGATCTGCGCGCCAGCCGACAACGCTTCACCCGGTTCCACGGATCTATAATTAACGTGAAAGGACCAGACCGAACAAGATAACGATCTCTGCACATGGGAATTCTCCTGACCAAACAGATTGCCTCGCCACGCCCATAGCCCTGCGCGGGCGAACGCGGGTCGATCTTTGCTTGGAGCGGGGCCCGGCATAGTTCGAATTATCCATTCGCGCTCGAAAGCCGCTGCTCAGTGTTAGGTCTTTCGGCTTTGGTTCTGGCTTGACGTTAGGCCGGCGCACCGAACAACATCGGCTCCATGAAAACATCTCTGCGTTACATGTTGGTGGGTCTTTTTCTCGCCGCGCTTTACGGGTGCGCGAACATGCCCGGTATGGGCGCGAAATCTCTTGCCGGCACCTGGACCAACTCGTACGGAACCGTCTGGAGGATCAACCCCGACAACACATTTGACGTCGACCGCTACGGCAAGGGCAAGGTCGACATCCGCGGCAGCTACGCTATCAAGGGCGACACCTTCACGATCACGGGCAACGAAGGCAACATTCCCAAGGGCTGCAAAGGTCAGGGCGTTTACAAGTACAGCCGCAAAGGTAACAACCTGACCTTCACCCTGGTCAGCGACACCTGCAAAGACCGCAAGAAAAACGTCCTCAGTCCCTGGCAAAAGAAGCAGTAATTGCCGGTCCGTGATTGGTGATCGCATTCGCAGGCGAATAGCAACTACTGTAGCGGCGGTGTCCTCACCGTCGGGAACTCTCCGCGATAGTGGTATCGATCGCGTCCACGCGGTCGACTCCAGATTTTACGCTTGGAAAAGCATTGACGGACCTGTGTCAGGTCAGTATCCCGACTAGCACACGCGGCCCCATCCGCACACAATTAAAACATCGCACGTTCGGCGCGGTGCCCAGGGTCGAACGGGCTCAGCCCATAAAGGAGTCCAATGATAAAGCTAACGTTGAGCACCGCTACCATCGCGGTCATCTGTTCGGTCAGTATCAGCCGCGGCCAGGATTCGCCGGCCGCTCCGAGCTCGCCGGCGGCGAGCGCACCCGCACCGCGGCCCGACGTTTACCACGTCTTCTTCGCGCACGCTGCCACCGGTAAAGCGAGCGCGCTGGAAGACGCACTGAAGAAAGCGGCCGAAAGCGGTCCCATGCCGGGTCACGCTCTCGGTTTGCGCCACGAAGCCGGTGCGCCGTGGGATTACGCTGGCATTCAACACCTCGGCACCAAGGCTACCGTCGAACCGACCGGCAATCCGGCCGGCGCGACGTTGCGGCCATTGATGGATTGGCATGACGACACATTCGTCAATGGCCCGCCCTGGCCTGATTTCGCCAAAGCCATGGGGCTCGACGAATCCGGCAAACCCAAGAGCACCGAAGACGTTTACGTCGTCTCGGTTTACCGGCCGATACCCGGACAGGATGACGCGCTGGACAAATTCCTGGCCGAACCACCGTCGGCGTCAGGTGACCTCGCGGTCGGCACGGTCGTGCTGCAGCATCTGGAAGGCGGCGCCTGGCGTTTTCTGTCGATCTCGCACTACAAAAACTTCCAGGACTACGCGGCTAGCGAGGTAAAAAGCGTCGCCGAAACAGCCAAAGGGACCGGCGGCTGGTACCGGTTGCGCGAGCTCTGTTCGTTCCACAACGACACAGTCACGGTCCACACGAAACCGTAGTCCGCACGCCGTAGAAGCTTACGGACTGTAGCCGGCTCTGTGAGCCGTCTTACGGTTTTGCGGCAACGAACCACGTCGCGAGCCGCCATCGTGTAGGGTCAATACTAACGAGGACGCAAACGCCGGCGGCGAGCGCACCCGCCCCGCGGTCGGACGTTTACCACGTCTCCTTCGCGCACGCCGTCACACGGTAAGACGGCTCACAGAGCCGCGGCTACAGTGATCACGCGTAGATCGCTTTTCCGGATTCTTTGCGGGAACGAAGCTCAGCGAGCATATCGCTTTCGCTGAGTTTAGCTGCCCAGTTCGGGCGGAGCTCGAAATGCGGCTCGTCCTGCATGGTTGTCCAGTTGCCTCCCCAGGCTAATCCCAAGTCAATTCCAATTATGCCCACTGCTTTATAAGCCGGCGACTCCGCGATGTACTTCGGGCCGTCGAAAATGCCAACATCGAAAGCGATTCCGAAATTGTGATTGGAATAGCCGCCCCGCGCCTTCGTCACGATCTTCCCGGGTTTGGATCGCCCTTGCTCGTACAACGCATCCTGCTCGGCATACGTTCTCGTGCCGCTGATCACTTTGGTCGTAATGCCCATACCGGTTGCTTTAGTGACCAGCGCCCGGGCGTATGGCTGCACCTCCGGCAACAACATCGCGATCTTACTTTCGCTCCGCTCATCGACGCGCCCAGTAAAGAGTGAGGGCAGATTGGAAGCAGTCGTCTGCTGGTCCGTTGCCGCCGGCACAACCCGCCTGTAGATCGCTTCCCAGGTTTGCGGGCCGGCGTAGCCGTCTATGTCGACTTGCAGTTCTCGCTGCACTGCGCGGATTATTTGCCGCAGATTCATAGGCAGATAGCGGTTCTTTGGTGTTTCGTTTCACAAGTGCTCTACGACGCCGGTCGGACGAAGTTTCCGAAAAAATTTCGTTTTTTGATCTTTGCGCTTCGACACTCGTCTGGGTGCGCCGTGGGTCGATCTGGACGCCTGGAGCGCTCTTCTGGGCGCGGGGTGTAGACGCGATTTGCCTAGCCGGGCAGCTCTACGCGATCGGGCCGTGTAAACATTGCCGGTTTTATTCCGGTCAGTCGACAACGTAAAGACCTCTCAGCTGATCGGAGAGCTCCTTCTGATCGCTGGCATAATAAGCCTCCCACTTAAGGCGCTCCTCCGCGGCGAGCGGCTCATATTTGCGGGCCTTGGTATTGATTCGGTGATAGACGTTTTGGAGCGTCCTAGCCACTGCGGGCGATCGCAGGAGTTTTCCCGCGCCCGGGACTGCGCATAGCGCGGCATAGAGACGCTGAGCGCTCGATTGCAGGAGGGGAAAGCGAGGAGCCCGCGCGGGGTTCTTCCCGTCCTCGGAAAATCGGGGTTTGAAGTCCGTGGCGACGCCCAAAAATTCGTAGGTCTGCTGCCGGACTCGATCAGGATCGCGCCGCATCGCGTCGAATTGAACAACCAGAATATTTTCCCGGGGAAACCGCTCGAGATATGGCCGAAGGTGGCGTGCGAAACATGCGAGGTCTCGCAGAAACGGATTTTCCATCATCTCCTCGAACGAATCGGGCAGGGACCCGATGACAGCGTTTCGGTTGTACCAGTACCAGGAGTAAATCATGTCAACGGGCGGGCGCAGGCAGACTAGTAGCTTAATGTCCGGCCGGTAAGCGGCGATCCTGGCCGCGGCTTGCTCGGAGTGGAGGTAGGCGGGACAAAACTCCCCCCGACACGAAACCGCTCCGGCGACGGGCGGAAACTGCTTGTGATACCAGGCCTCGCCCCGCTCAAAGCAGCGCAGTTCCGCGCCGGTTATCCGGCGCAAGATCGTGTCCGCGAAATAATAGACCTCCTTGGCGGGGGCGAAGCCGATTTGCGGATGAGCTTCGAGCTGTGCGGACATCCAGGTGGTGCCGCATTTGGGTGCGCCAATGCCAATAAAATCGATGCGGGACACGACGTTTCCGAAGCAAAGGTTGAACACTCAACGCCGAACGTCCAATGTCGAACGCAGCAACGGCAATCGTAGGAAGGAAACGCTCAAGGTTCAACCGGCTGCGCAACGGTTGCATCCTCGTTGAAACTACGACGTGACGGCGCGGCAGGCGATCAACGTCCAGTGCACAGACAGAGCGAGAAAGAGGTGATCGGTGACGGGTGGCGAGCGCGGCAGCGAGTCTTTGCAACTTCACGCCAGCTGCTCGGTTCAATCCGCGAGAGAATAGGAGAGCATCGGATGAGACGAAGAAAACACATTCAGATTGCATTGGCGATCCTCGCCTTTGGGTTTGCCTGCGTGCCGCAGTCAAACGCGGGCACCGACATGGTCATCGACAACAGCGCCCAGGCGCCACCACCGGCGGCTTATTATCCTCCCCCGCCACCGGTCTATTATGCTCCGCCTCCCATTGGCGTGGCGGTGTACCCGGTCCATCGCTTTTTTGCGGCGCCGCGGGTGATCGTCTTCCGCCGATTTCATCCCCGGCGCGTCGTTGTCGTGCGCTAACGCACAGCCCTAATTAGCTAGGCAGCAGGTCGGCACGACCGAGCATTGTCGCTCGCACGCAGCGTTGTGGTTGCCGTACTCCATTCCCAACGCGGCCCATTTGTTCGCTCGTAAGTCGAAATGCAGAGAAGTAGTATTCAGATATTCGTCTGCAGCCCTGCATCAATCTTGTCGGCAAGCTTGGCAAACCCAGGGTTACGCGGATGGAGCTCGTTCGCCATTCCTCCTGTATGAGCAAAGTTCCGCGTGTATCCACGTGGAATAACTTACCCCTGTATTTTGCATCGGAGGCCAATCCCGCGAGCATGTCGTTCACGGCGTCAATAAAATCGACGACAATGTCGTGACGTCTTTTCAAACTTGCTGCATCGACGTTAGGGTAATTTTGTAATCGTAGCTGGATTGTCGGCCAGTCGTGGCGGCAATCGGTTCGTTGCGAGCTGCGCACTCACCTTGTCGATCTTCGCGTCTTGTTCCTTTAACCGATCATTCACTGCCGCGAGTGCGGATCGTAGCTCGGCG
>DASQXY010000191.1:0-6651 GCA_035639455.1 Chthoniobacterales bacterium
AACCGCCGAACCCGACAAGCTGTGCCGCGACGAGCCAGAGGTGACCGTTGCGTCCAATGAAAAACCCAGGGTGTGTATGGATGACCAGAACGCACGCAGTATTCAACAGCAATACAGCTGGCAGCAAAACCGCGATGTTTAGCCATTGATCGCGGTTCACCATCGCGCAGAGCCGATCGCTTGCCGGGCCGGCACTGTCCCGCATCCGCGCGTAAATCAGGCGCAAATCGTAGATAAACAGCGCCCACCCGACAGCAATGAAGGCGGCGCCGAAGGCAAACCAGTTCTGCGGGCGCGCAAGTTGCGCAAACATCAGCGCTTCGATCAGTGCGCAGCCGATATAGAGAAAATTATGTCCGAACTCAAGTGGCCAGCGAATGACGGTGATGATGTGCAGGACCGCGCGCGACCAGAAAATGAAGATCATGATCAAGCCTGCGAGCACGTAGGGCCAGAACACGAATGCGCGCTGGGCCACGACCTCGCGCGCGTTCTCGATCAGAATGGTGAGGGCAACGCCTTGAATGATGCTGACAAGGGTGAGCTCGATCTCGACCACCATTGAGTCGAGCTCGGAACGCGCCGCCGAATTTCTCATCCCGCAAGATCGACATCAGAAAGATGGGCGATCTGCAATTTGAAATTTGCAACGGGTGATTATCGCCGTGCCTGGAGGGATTCGAACCCCCAACCTTCTGATCCGAAGTCAGATGCTCTATCCGGTTGAGCTACAGACACAGGGCAATGCCGATTGTCGATTGCCGATCCTCGATTGCAAGACCGACCTTCTGGTTTTCCGGGCCGCTTGTACCAAGCGCCGAACGGAAAGACGCCCAATAAGCGCTAGGCAGAAGCGCCTCTACAACGCCAGGCCGAATGGATTCAGCCGGCAAAAAAATCGCGGTAGTCGAGCACGGAATTCCAAGTGGCGAAGGCGTGACTAACTGCTTGATGCTACCGAAGGTTTTGCCACCCGACGCGGGTCCCCGTCACAATCGGCAATCGAAAATCGAAAATGAACTGGGGTGGCCGACGGGACTCGAACCCGCAACAACCAGAACCACAATCTGGGGCTCTACCATTGAGCTACGACCACCAACTTAGGGCAAAGAGTGTAATTTCAGCACGCCGGATTGCAAAGGGGAGTGTCGCGACTTTGGCACACTCTCCGCTACTCCGCAGAGTGCGTGGAAGGCTGTATTGCAACTGGATACCCCTTTGGTATCGTTCCGGCTCGCCGTCGCATGAGGAAGGTCGGTTCGATTTTGGTTGCCGGGGTTTTTCTCATCTGGCCGCTGACTCGTGTAGCGGCGCAAGCGGAGGACCCGAGCGATATCTTCCTCAAGGCCTACATGACCGCGCAACAGGCGGACAAGCTCGAGCACGAGAACCAGTTCAACGCGGCCCTCGCGAAATATCGCGCCGCGGGTGTCTTGATCGAGCAGTTGAAGAAGAACTACGCTGACTGGCAACCGGCGATCGTCGAGTATCGCGGCCGCAAAATCAGCGAAAGCATTCTGCGCGTGCAGGACAAGGCGGGGACGCAAAGCGATCTAGCGTCGGCAGCTGCCCCGCCGGCGGAGAGCGCGGCGCCTCCATCTTCAATGCCGGCACCGCAATCGAGCGCCGTGATCACGGGTGCGTCTACTCCGCAGCTCGCGAACGACGCCGCAATCAAGGAAGCGACGAAGAAATTAAACGAAAAGATCGAGCAGTTGCAGGGCGAGCTGCAGAAGTCGCGTAGTCAGCTGCAGACAGCGCAAAAAGAAAAGGAATCGCTAAATGGCCGGCTTAACGACACGACCACAAAGCTCACCCAGGCTCAGAGCGAGCTCGAAAAATCAAAGACGTCAGAGCGCCAGGTCCGCGATCAGCTTGCGCGTGCCGAGGAGTCGCTGAAAAAGATCCAAAGTTCCGGCGGGCCGAGCACGAAGGCAGAGGCGACGTTGCGTGCCGAGATCACGCGCTTAAAGGACGCACTCACCGCGGCGGATGAAGCGCGGCTCGCGGCGGAGAAAGAAAAGGAGCAGCGCGGCGCGAAGCTGGCCGAAGCGGAAAAGAAAATCGTGGCGGTCACGCAGGAACGTGATCAGGCGGTTGCGCAGTTGAAAGGAGCGAAGGACGCCGAACAGCGCGTGCAAATGCTGGCTGCCGAGAATAGCGATTTGAAGAAGAAACTCGCGGACACGGAAAAGAGCATGCGCGAGATCAGCGCGGGCAAGCCGCAGAAAGAACGGGAACTAATTGACGTGAAAGCGCAGCTTGAGCAGTTGCGCGGACAACTGGTGGCAAGTCAAAAGCAAAATCAGGACTATGAGGCTAAAGTTGCCGATCTGCGGTCACAATTGGATGACATGGCGTCGCAGCTGGAGAAAGCGAAACTCAAGGGGGCAACCAACGACGAGACGATTCGGCTGACGAAAGAAAACGACATGCTGCGCAACATCGTCGTGCGCGAACGGCAGGAGGAAGCGCGGCGCGAGCAGGCGAAAAAACTGCTCCTGGCCGAGTTCGACAAGCTGAGGATTAAATCCGACACGCTGAATGAGCAGATCCAATTACTCGCACAGCCGATCACCAAACTGAGCGACGAAGAACTTGCTCTGTTGCGGCAGCCGGTGGTTTCAATTTCGGATCAAAACCCGGCCGCGATGAAAGCGAGTTTTACGTTCGCGAAGAAAACGGCGATGAACGCCGTGAGCATCGCCGGATCGGAGAACAACGCCCCGTCCGGCGCCGAAAACCAGGCCAGCCCGCCCTCGGGTGCGAACGCGAACGGCGGATTTAATCCGGACGTGCCGGAGCAGCTCAAACCGATCGCGCGCGAAGCAAAACAGAATTTCGAGCAGCGCAAATATCGCGCGGCCGAAAAACAGTACCAGCAGATCCTGACGAAAAGTCCAAACAACCTATATTCGCTTTCCAATCTCGGTGTCGTCTATTTCCGGACCAGCCGGTTCAAGGCTGCCGAGTTGACGCTGAAAAAAGCGGTCGCGGTTGCCCCGCAGGACGAATTCGCGCATACCACCCTGGGTATCGTTTATTATCGACAATCGAAATTTGACGACGCGCTCACGGAGTTAACAAAAGCGCTCGCCATCAATCCGAAGAGCGCGACCGCGCATAATTATCTCGGCATTACCGCGAGCCAGAAAGGGTGGCAGGAAGCGGCCGAGCGCGAAATTCTCGAGGCCATCGCGGACAATCCCGATTACGCGGATGCGCACTTCAATCTCGCGGTGATTTATGCGACGCAGCGTCCGCCGGCGAAGGAACTAGCGAAGCAGCATTACGCCAAAGCCACCCAGCTCGGCACCGAGCCGGACGCATCACTCGAAAAGCTGCTGCAGTAACCCGACGGCACCGGGCTCTCACGTCTGCGATCGACGAACGCTCTTACTGCTCTCTGGTGAGCAGTTGCCGCAAGACAAACGGCAAAATCCCACCGTACCGGTAGTAGTCGACTTCGATCGGCGTGTCGACGCGCAACTTGAGCGGGACGGAACGCGACTGCTTATCCTTTCGGATCTCCAGGGTGACCTCCTGGCCCGGCTGAATCGTGTCGCACAGCCCCGTCACCGAGAAGATTTCCGATCCGTCGAGCCCGAGTGTTTGCGCGTTCATTCCGTCGGGGAATTGCAATGGCAACACGCCCATGCCAACCAGATTAGACCGGTGGATCCGCTCAAAACTGGCCGCCACCACCACGCGCACGCCTAACAAACGTGTGCCTTTCGCTGCCCAATCACGCGATGACCCCGCGCCGTATTCATGTCCGGCAATGACGATGAGCGGCACGTTGTCTCGTTGATAGCGCATCGCCGCATCAAAGATCGACATCTGCTCGCCAGAAGTAGCGTAAGCCTGTGGCTTGCGTTGGCTCGCAAGCGGCCCGGTTGCGCCACTATAATATTTCGTCACACCACCTTCAGCGCCAGGCACCATCAGATTTTTGATGCGCACATTGGCAAACGTGCCGCGGGTCATCACGAGATCATTGCCTCGCCGCGAGCCATAGCTGTTGAAGTCCTGCGGCTGGACTCCACGCGAGATCAAATATTGCCCAGCCGGTGAACTCGCCTTGATCGCGCCCGCAGGTGAGATGTGATCAGTGGTGACCGTGTCACCGAAAATGCCGAGGGCGCGCGCCCCCACGACATTGCCGATTTTGCCGGGCTCCATCGCAAAGTCCATGAAGAACGGCGGCTCGTGGATGTAGTCGCTCTTTTCATCCCACGGGTAAACGTCGCCGGCGCTGGAGGGGATTTCATTCCATTTCGGATTTTGCTCGGCGAAATCGCGGTAGAGTTTACGGAAGCTTTCTGGTGTGAGCGCCGTACGCATAACGTCGCGGATCTCGCCTAACGACGGCCACAGGTCGCGCAGGAAAACGTCCCGGCCGTTTTCATCTCGACCAAGTGGCTCGCGAGAAAGATCGACATCCACGCGACCGGCGAGCGCGAAGGCGACGACGAGCGGCGGCGACATGAGAAAGTTCGCCTTAATGTTTTGGTGGACGCGCGCTTCGAAATTTCGGTTTCCGGAAAGCACGGATGCCGCGACCAGATCGTGTTCGTGAATCGCCTGCTCGATTCGCGGATGCAGCGGGCCGGAGTTGCCGATGCAAGTTGTGCAGCCGTAACCGACCAAATTGAAGCCGAGGCGATCGAGGTATGTTTGCAGCCCGGTCTTCTCGAGGTAATCGGAGACGACCCGCGAGCCGGGTGCGAGCGAGGTTTTTACGGCCGGATCAACATGCAACCCGCGCTCGACGGCTTTTTTCGCGAGCAAACCCGCAGCGAGCATCACGCTGGGGTTGCTCGTGTTAGTGCAACTTGTAATCGCTGCGATGAGGACACTGCCGTGGCCGATCTGGCTTTCTCCGTGACGAAACGGATCCGCTTGTTTCAAATCTCGCGCCGCGTCTGGCGTCGGACGATTCGCGACCATTTCGAGTTTGTTCCGCTCTTCCGCCGCCTCAACTCCGCCTTTGTCGGTCGACGGCATGTCCCCATCGGTTGGCGCGCTGCCGTTGAGTTGAACGACGTATTTCGCTGCCAGATCGACGTCTTGTTTGCCGTAGCCACCGTCCTGAACTGGTTTCCTCAGCAGCATGCGAAAGGTTTCGCCGAGCGCCGGTAGATTAATGCGGTCCTGCGGCCGTTTCGGCCCGGCCACGCTCGGCTGGACGTCGCCGAGATCGACGTGCAGATCGACACTATAATCGACCTCGCCTTCGCGCGGCATGCCGAACATATTTTGGGCGCGGAAATAATTTTCGAACGCCGCGCATTGATCGTCGCTGCGGCCGGTTGCGCGCAGATACGCGACCGATTCGCTGTCGACCGGAAAAAAGCCCATCGTGGCACCGTACTCGGGCGACATGTTGCCGATGGTCGCGCGATCGGGCACGGGCAATGACGCCGCGCCTTGGCCATAGAATTCGACAAACTTCCCGACTACTTTTTGGGCTCGGAGCATTTGCGTAATGTGCAAGACGAGGTCGGTCGCGGTTACGCCTTCGCGTAGTTGGCCGCTCATGTGCACGCCTACGACTTCCGGCGTGAGAAAATAAACAGGCTGGCCGAGCATTCCCGCTTCGGCTTCGATTCCACCGACCCCCCAGCCGACCACGCCCAGGCCATTGATCATCGTGGTGTGCGAGTCGGTGCCGACGAGGGTGTCCGGGAAGAAGAGGAACATAGACTTTTCGTCTGTGTGCCCAACGGGCATGTTGCCCGTTTCTTCTTCAGCGGGTTGCAAACCCGCTGGGCGCACAGGCTCTAAGCCTATGTTCCGGCGAAGCACGCCTTTGGCGAGATATTCGAGATTGACCTGGTGAACGATGCCGATGCCCGGTGGGATGAGCTGAAACGTTTTGAACGCCTGCTGACCCCATTTCAAAAACTGGTAGCGTTCGCGGTTGCGCTTGAACTCCATTTCCAAGTTCAACTGCAATGCGCGCTCTGAACCGAAGAAATCGACCTGCACCGAATGATCGACGACGAGGTCGACCGGCACTAATGGCTCAAGGATTTTTGGATCTGCACCGAGCCGTTTCACCGCACTGCGCATTGCGGCAAGATCGACCACTAAGGGCACGCCAGTGAAATCCTGAAGAACGATGCGCGCAACTACGAATGGGATCTCTTCATTCGCGGGCTTCTTCGCGTTCCAGTTCGCCAGCGTCTCGACATCTTTGCGGCGGACCTTCTTGCCGTCGCAATTGCGCAGGACCGACTCGAGCACGATCCGGATGCTCACCGGCAAACGTGAGATTTTCCCGATACCTTGTTCCTCCAGCGCCGGCAGCGAAAAGAGCCATCCTTTGCGGCCGCTGCCCGCATCGAATCTTCGCAGCGTCTTAAATTCGTCAGTCATGCAGGTTCACACAACGGCTCGCGAAGGAGAGAACGGCTGCAGAACCAAGCGTTGTTGTTGTCCGCTGGAACTTTGTGTCCTTGATGCGAGTCATTTCAGCTCCGCGAGCTTCGCTTTGATTTTGTCGAAATTGGGTAGCTGCTTCGGGTCATCGTTGCTTTCGGCGTATTGTATCACGCCATTCGGGTCGACGACGAACGCGGCGCGCTTGCAAACACCGCCCATTCCCAAATTCACTTGTGGCAGGAATGAGTCGTAAGCGACGCCGTA
>DASQXY010000192.1:0-13410 GCA_035639455.1 Chthoniobacterales bacterium
GCGCTTGACTGAATGCGTGCAGTTTGCCGCAAGCGATGCCACTAAGCTGGATTTTGAGCCGAAGAGTTTCGATGTTGTATGGAACATCGAGTGCAGCGAACATTTGGCGGACAAGGCACAGTTCGTCTCCGATGCTGCGCACTTGCTGCGTGGTAATGGCGTGTTCGCGTTGTGCACGTGGTTTAGCGCTGAGCACGCGCGCGGCTCGCAGCTGATCGCGCAAATCGCCGCGGGCATGTTATGCCCCTCGCTCGCGACCTTTCGGCAGTACAGCGATTGGCTCGTCAAAGGCGGCTTTGCAGACATAACTGCTGCAGATGTGACGCCACACGTGGCCAAGACATGGGACGTTTGCCACGACATCATTCGTCGCGCGCCCACGCGTTGGTTCGTGCCTTTGATGTCGCGGCAAACCCGCAGATTTGTCGCTAGCTTCGAACTAATGCGCCGCGCCTACCGTGAACGAGTGCTGGGCTATGCCATGTTTACTGCACGGAAGCCATGAGGCGCACTCAACTGCACCAGCTCGTGCAGTTGCGGCCGCGGCACGATGTAATTTACGTCAGCCAAAACCGCACGGTGCTGGCAACCGAACTGGATGGCACCATCAAAGGCGGAGCCGAGCGCGGACTCTTCTTTCATCAAACGCGGCTGCTGTCGCGATACGGTTATTTCATTAACGATGAAGCTCCCGTACCGCTCGCGCTTTCGAATGTGGAGCAACATTCCTGGCTCGGCTATTACATCGCGCTCTCGCCGAACGCCGGCGAAGATGGCGAATGGGAGATACTTGGCCCTGGCGGTAAACTGGGCCAACAGCCAATCGAGCTGCGCGTAGCGCGGTTCATCGGTGACGGGATGCACGAAGATCTCACGCTGACCAATTTCACGCAGCAATCGATTGCGCTTTCGTTCGAAATAGAAATCGACGCGGATTTCGCGGACATCGCCGAGACGAAACTCAAGCGTCGCAAGCAGAAGGGGAAAATGTCGTGCCAATGGCGTCGCGGGCGCAGTGGCAAACCGCAGCTGGTATTCGATTACAAAGCGCAACATCGCTATGATCACCAGGGCGAGCGCGGCACCGCCCGGCTACATCGCGGATTAATTATCAAAGTCGACAAGTACACATCCCAGCCGGTGTGGAAACGCGGTTGCCTGCGTTTTGATGTGCAACTGCAGCCGCACGCTGAATGGCGGGCGTCTCTGAACTTCATCCCGGTCCTCGAGGGTGAAGCGGCCACGGCATTTTTCGCGCCGTCATTCTCGTTAGGCGATAACCGATTCGATTCGCGTCGCCGAATTTTTCTCGAGGAGTCAACAACCTTCGCCACGGCCGAGAGCGACACGCTCGCGCCGATCGTCCTCGATACTTTGGAGCGAGCACGCCAAGACTTGGCTGCGCTGCGCCTGTACGACCTGGACCAATCCAAGCGTGCGTGGACATTGGCGGCGGGTCTGCCGATTTATCTCGCGTTGTTCGGTCGGGACACGCTCACCGCCGCCTGGCAGGCCAGTTTACTCGGACCGGAAATGATGCGCGGCACGTTGCCGGTGATCGCCGGGTTGCAAGGGCGCGGGACGAATGACTGGCGTGACGAGCAGCCGGGCAAACTGATTCATCAGGCCGATACGGGCCCGGTGCCGAGGCTCAATTTCACTCCGCTGGCGCGTTATTATGGCTCGATCACGACATCGGGTTTTTATCCGGTCGTTGTCTCGGAATTATGGCATTGGACCGGTGACAAAGAATTGGTGCAACAGTTCGTCGCGCCAGCGCTGAAAGCTTTGCGGTCGCTCGATGAATATGCCGATCTCGATCGCGACGGTTTTCACGAATACCAGACACGCTCCGAAAAAGGCGTGCGTAATCAGGGTTGGAAAGATTCGAGCGACGCGATCGTCTACGAAGACGGTTCGCAGGTCGAGACGCCAATCGCGACATGCGAAGAGCAGGGGTTCGTTTATGCGGCGAAGCTGCACCTATCCGAGTTGCTGTGGTGGTTAGGCCGCACCGACCAAGCGAAGCAGCTTTACCACGAAGCCGAAGAATTGAAGAAGCGCTTCAACGAAGAGTTTTGGATGGAGGAGGAGAAGTTTTTCGCGCTCGGTCTCGATCCGCAGAAGCGAAAGATCCGCTCGATCGCGTCAAACCCGGGCCACTGCATCGCCACAGCGATTGTCGATGAAGAATTCGTCACGCCGACGGCTGATCGGCTGTTTGCGGAGGACATGTTTAGTGGCTGGGGCGTGCGCACGCTTTCCTCGAGACACCCTGCCTTTAATCCTTACAGCTACCACCTCGGCTCGGTTTGGCCGGTCGAACAAGGGACGTTTGCGCTAGGGTTCATGCGCTACGGCTTGCATGACCACGTCGAAAGGATTTGCCGCTCGCAGTTCGAAGCGGCGGCGATTTTCGTCGCGCGCCGTTTGCCCGAGCTGTTTAGCGGCCATCAACGCGACTCGGAGCATCCGTTTCCGGCGCATTATCCGGGCGCGAATTCACCACAGGCGTGGTCTGCTTCCGCTGTTTTTTGTCTGTTGCAGGCGATGCTCGGGCTTTATCCCTATGCCCCGCTCAATATGCTGCTGGTCGATCCGCATCTGCCGGAGTGGCTGCCGCAAATCACGTTGCAGAATCTCCGCGTCGGCGACGCAGTCGTGACGATTCGCTTTTCACGCAAGGAAAATGGCGCCAGCGAGTACGCAGTGCTCGACAAACGCGGCTCGTTGCACGTTTTGCGTCAGCCGAGCCCGTGGTCGCTCACGGCGACTTTTGCCGAGCGGTTGAAAGACGCGCTCACCAGCTTGCTCCCGGGCAAGTAATGGCAAAAGTTGGTCACACCGAGTTCACAAGGAGGTATAGAAATGACGAAATGGTTTTTTGATGCCGATTATCTTCAAGCGTGCAATTGCGATTACGGCTGCCCATGCGAGTTCGCCGCGCCGCCGACAAAAGGATATTGCGAGGGCGTCGGTGTATGGCGCATCGATCGTGGCAAATATGGCGACCTGTCGCTCGACGGGCTCGGCCTCGCTTTCGCCGCGAAATGGCCGGGCGCGATTCACGAAGGCAACGGCACCGTCTGCCTGTTTGTCGATGAACGCGCATCAAAAGAGCAGCGCGACGCGTTGCTTGAAATTGGCTCCGGTAAGGCCGGTGGATTGCCTTACGAGATTCTGGCGACGACCTTCACCACGTTACTCGAGCCGCAATTCGTTCCATTCGACGTCAAGATCAACGGACTGCAAAGCACCGCGCGCCTCGGCGGCAATTTTCGAATCGCTCTCGAGCCGATCAAAAACCCGGTCACGGGCGATGTGGAGACGATCACGATTAATCACGGCACCGGCTTCATTTTCAAAACCGCAGAATGCGCGTCCGCGAAGGAAGGCTCGGTCTCGATTGAGGACATGAAGTTCAGCTACCCGAATAAGGCGGGATTCGTCGCGCGCATTCACTACGGGAATTAAAATCCGGCCATGAGTGCAGTGGTGGCGCTGCCTCGGCGCGAATGCTTCTTCATCGGCGGCGCGTTTTGCGGCGTCGCGCTGCTGGCGTGGAGCTACACCATTTTCGAGGCGCGCCGGATGAATGCGACCGGCATTTGCGAATGCATGCGCATGAAAATGTTCGGCCCGGATCTCTCCTCCTGGCCGGTTTCAACGATCGTGCCACTGTTTCTCATGTGGGCGATCATGATGGTGGCGATGATGCTGCCCAGCGCGCTACCGATGATCCTGACCTTTGCCGCCGTCGCGCGGAACCGACGGCGGCTCGGGCGGCGTTACGTTTCATTGTCGGTCTTTGTTTTGGGCTACATCGCAGTCTGGTCCGCGTTCAGTGCGCTCGCGGCGGCGAGTCAATGGTGGCTGCACCGCCACGCGCTCCTTTCCACGCGCATGGTCAGTCGCAGCGGCTGGCTCGGCGGAGGCCTGCTGCTGATTGCCGGTGTGTTTCAGTTCACCCGGTTCAAGCAAACCTGTCTGAAGCACTGCCGCGGACCGCTCGCGTTCATCATGACGCGCTGGCGCGAGGGAAACACGGGCGCGTTCCGCATGGGCCTCGAGCACGGCGCCTTTTGCGCCGGGTGCTGCTGGGCTTTGATGGCGCTGCTCTTTATCGCCGGCGTCATGAATATTGCCTGGATCGCGGTGCTTACGCTGCTGGTTTGCCTGGAAAAAATGCTGCCGGCGCGCCTTCCGGTTAGCAGTGTTACGGGGATTGTTCTTGCCCTGTGGGGCTTCGCGATCATTGAACGACAGCTCGCCGGCGCGTTCTGAGTTGAGTCGATTCTTAGCTCGAACGCATCGCCAGCTGCAGGACCTCGGCGATGTGCACGGCGCGTCGGCCAGTCGTTTGCTGGATTTGTTCGCGGCAACTGAATCCGTCCGCAATGATAAGTGTGTCGGCTGCTGCGCGACGCACTGCCGGCAACAGGACGCGCTCGCCGCAGGCGATCGAGATGTCGTAGTGGTCTTTTTCGAAGCCGAACGCGCCCGCCATTCCGCAGCAGCCGGAATCGAGTAGCTCAAAATCGACATCCATTTTCTTCAGCAGATCGCATTCGGTATCCAATTTCATCACTGCTTTGTGGTGACAATGTCCATGCAGCAATGCTTTTCGCGGTAATCTCGGCAGCTGGTAGTCACGACCATCTTTGATGAGGAACTCAGCCAGCGTAAATGTCTGTTTCATGAGCCGCCGCGCCTGCTCGTTTCCGGGAAACATTTCTATCAGCTCATCGCGAAAAACTGCTGTGCAGCTCGGCTCGAGTCCGATCAGCGGAACGCCGGCTTCAATTTGGCCCTTTAGTTTGGTCAAAATCTGCTCCAGCCAACGCCGCGCTCTACCGAGCATTCCGTAATCGTAAAGCGGTCGGCCGCAGCAAAGATCGACCTCCGGCACCAGCACGCGAAAGCCGGCGTGTTCCAACACTTCGACCGCGGCTTGGGCAATGTTTGCGTGAAAGAAATTGTTGAATGTGTCCGGCCAAAGGAGCACCGGTTTTCCGTTTTGGTTGCGCGGTTCGCGCCTGCGAAACCAGGCTGTGAAACTCTGCTTCGCGAACTCGGGAATTTTTCGCGCGCTCGCAATTCCGACAATCGACTTGAACAAACTGCTCGTGAATGGCGCGCGATTCACCGCGTTGACCAGACCAGGAGCGATCTGCCCCAGCCGCGCCCAAACGTGAATGAGTCCAAAAGCGTACGCGTGAATCGGCCGCGCGCGATGTTCGTAATAGTGCGATAGAAATTCGGCTTTGTACGTCGCCATATCGACATTTACAGGGCAATCGGCTTTGCAGCCCTTGCAAGCCAGACACAGCTCGAGCGCGTCCTTGACGGCTTCTTCGCGCCAACCCTGTTTCCCAATCACCGGCCCGTTCAACATTTCCCAGAGCAATCGCGCGCGCCCACGCGTGGAATGCTTTTCCTCGAGCGTAACCATGTAGCTCGGGCACATCGTGCCGTGTTCGTGCCGCCGACACTGACCGACGCCAACGCAGCGTTCAATGGCGTAGGAAAAACTGCCGCGATCGTGCGGATACTTGAAAAAGGTCGGCCACTGCGGCGGATCGTAGTGTTCGCCATAACGGAGGTTTTGATCGCGCCGATACGGCTTTACGATCTTGCCCGGATTCATCTTCCAGTGTGGGTCCCAAATTTCTTTGAACTCACGGAATGCCTGCACCAGCTCGTCGCCAAACATGATTGGCAACAGGTCACCGCGGGACTGCCCGTCGCCATGTTCGCCGGAAAGTGAGCCGCCGTAGCGCTTGATCAGCTCGGCGCCTTCGCGCGTGAAATTGAGATAGTTTTGGATCCCATCGTGCGTCTTCAGGCCAAAGTCGATTCGTGTATGCACGAGGCCCTGACCGAAATGGCCGTACAACGTGCAGAGATAGCCGTGCTTATTGAGCAGCGCGCGAAACTCGCGGAGATATTTTCCAATGTCGTTAGGCGAAACAGCCGTGTCTTCCCAGCCTTCCCAAGTGTCTGGCTCATCGGGGACGCGCGCCGATGCGCCGAGCCCAGCGTCGCGAACTTCCCAAACAACACGTTCGTGTTCAGGATCGTCGACGAGTCGCATCGTTGGCGCGTTCGGTTTTGATTTTAGTTCCTCCATCAACTGCTTCGCCGGCGCGTCCGCTTCTTCTTTTGACTTGCCGCCGAATTCGACCAGCAACCAACCGCCGCCCGGCGGGAGAATCTCGACGTCTTCCGGATGAATGTGCTTGAGCTTCATCGCATTGACCAGCACGTCATCCATTCCTTCCAACCCCACTGGTTTGTATCTGCGGATTTCGGAAATGTGATCGCCGGCATGATAAATGTCGGTGTAACCGAGGAGTAGAAGCGATCGAACGGGCAGGTTCGGGATCAGCTGCAAAGTCGCTTCAAGAATCGTGCAACACGTGCTCTCAGTCCCGACGAGCGCGCGCGCGACGTTGAAACGATTCTCCGGCAGCAGCTCGTCGAGGTTATAACCCGAAACACGCCGCGGGATTTTCGGAAAATTTTGCCTGACAAGTTCGCCGTATTTGTCCCGAAGATCGACCAATCGGCTGTAAATCTCGCCGCGCCGTCCGCCTTCATCGATCATGCGCGCAAGATCAACATCGTCCGTTTGCCCGACGCGCAGAATCGTTCCGTCATAAAGCAGCACTTCGAGCTCATGCACGTTGTCAGAACAACGCGCTCCGCCACCGTAAAACTCGGCCATGACCGAATGCACGCCGCAGGAGTTATTGCCGAGCATGCCGCCGATCGCGCAATGGCTGTGCGTCGCCGGATCGGGACCGAAAATCAATCCGTGCTTTTGGACCGCGTGGTTCATCTCGTCGAGGACGATGCCAGGCTCGACGCGCACTAGCTTTCGCTCGGTGTCGATCTCAAGAATCCGGTTAAAGTGTTTGGTGAAATCGATGATGACGGCGATGTTACAACATTGGCCGGCCAGACTTGTACCGCCGCCGCGGCAGGTGATCGGCGCGCCAAATTTTCGGCAAGCCGCCACGGTTGCAATTACATCGTCGCGATCGCGCGGAACTACCACACCGATCGGGATCTGGCGATAATTGGAACTGTCGGTTGAGTAGAGCGCGCGGTCTCCATCGCTGAACCGCACTTCCCCGCGGATCACATTGCGCAGTTCCTCAGCGAGCTTCTCCGAATATCGGTAGATGGGGTTCGCCGAGCCCGTCATCGGCACGCCTGGCGCTCGCGCCCTACCATCTCTTGTCGCGGTCATAAGATCCGAAACTTCTCGATGTCCGGGCGTTTCAGTGCCAACCCCATTCCCGGCCGCGAAAGATCGACATATAGCTCGCCGCTGATCGGTTCCGGGTTTCCATCGAAAAACATTTTCTCGATTCGGAGGTGATCGTGAAAATACTCGGCGTGCACCATCGGTTTCGTCGCGCAGTCGACGTGCAGATGCAACGCCGGCGCGCAATGCGAGGACAGCGGGACCTGGCGCGCCTCGCACAGTTTGGCTGCTTGCAGAAAGCCAGTAAACCCGGCGCAGCGCGTCGCGTCTGCTTGCAGCACATCGACTGCGCCGGAACCGAGCATGCGGTCGAAGTAAACGAGATCGTAGCCGTATTCGCCCGCGGCGATTTTCATCCCGACGGGCGTGTGGTCGCGAACGAAACGCAAACCCGCGAGATCGTCAGAGGAAACTGGTTCTTCGAACCAGGTCACTCGTGAGTCGGAAAATTGCGCCGCTTGTGCGACGGCCTGTTCTCGCGAGTAAGCGCCGTTCGCGTCGACGAACAGATGGACATCCTCGCCGATCGCCTGGCGCGCAGCGCGCACGCGCTCGACATCGGCTTTGGCGTCGCGGCCAATTTTTATTTTCACGCGCGAAATTCCTTGCTCAACCCAGTCGCGTAGTTGCGTGCACAACTGCTCAACTGAGTAAGAAGTAAACCCGCCGCTGCCATAAATCGGCAAGCGCTCGCGTGCGGACCCGAAAAGATCGACCAGCGGTTGCTCGAGCAGACGGGCTTTCAAATCCCAGAGCGCCGTGTCGATTGCCGAAATCGCCATCGAACAAATTCCGGGCCGGCCGAGATTGCGAATCGAATGCACCATCGCGTCCCAACAATCCTGGATCGAAATCGCATCGCGGCCGAGCACGATGGGCACCAGAAGGTCGCGGATTAAGGTCGCCGTCGCCGTATCGGCGTAGGTATAACCGAGGCCTGTTTTCGCGCCGGCCGCAACCTCGATAATGACCATCGTGGTGCTGTCCCACTCAAAAGTCCCATCCGATTCGGGCGCGTCCGTCTGGATCTTGTAAGCACCCACCGAAATTTTATCGATCGGCACGATGCCGCTTCGCGTGGTCATTCTCTCGCGAGCGCTGCCGAGAACACTGCGGCGCTTCGCAGGCTCACTTTTTGTGCGGCAGGAAACCTTCAACCGCTTCCTTGAAGGTTTGCTTGACCATGTGGCCGAGGCGCGGCTCGCCTTTGATCATCGATTCGGTGAACTTTTTTGCTTCCTCGAAGGTGATGTGCGGCGGCAATGTCGGCACTTCCGGATCGGTCACCGCTTCCAGTACGGCTGGACGCGGCGCGCTCAGCGCCTGTTCCCAAGCGGGCGCGATTTGTTCCGGTTTGTCGACGCGAATACCGATTAGCCCGAGCATGTTGGCGTATTCGGCGAACGCAAACCTGGGCACCGTTTGCGAGACGACATATTTTGGATCGCCTGCCATTACGCGCTGCTCCCAAGTCACTTGGTTCAAATCGCGGTTGGCCAACACCATGATGACCAGCCGCGGATCGCGCCATTGTTTCCAGTTGTCCGCGATCGTGACCAATTCGTTGATGCCGTTCATCAACATCGCGCCGTCACCAACCGTCGCGATGACGACCCGCTCCGGAAACGCGAACTTCGCCGCGATCGCGTAGGGCACGCCCGGTCCCATGGTTGCGAGATTTCCCGAAAGAGAGGCCATCATGCCGCGCCGAATTCTCAGGTCGCGCGCGAACCAGTTCGCGGCGGAACCGGAGTCAGCGACGATGATGCAGTTGTCGGGCAGGCGCGGCGACAATTCCCAAAAGACACGCTGTGGATTGATCGGTTCGGCCTCGTTCATCGCGCGCGCTTCCAAAACTTTCCACCATTCCGCGACGTTCTCCTCGATCCGTTTTCGCCATTGTCGATCTTGCTTGCGGTGCAAAAGCGGGATCAGCATGCGCAACGTTTCTGCGCTGTCGCCGACGAGATTCACTTCCATCGGGTAACGTACGCTCACCAGCTTCGGATCGATGTCGATCTGCACGCCGCGCGCCTGACCTTCCTTCGGCAGAAATTCCGAGTACGGGAAACTGGAGCCGACCATGAGGAGCGTGTCGCATTCCTCCATCATGTCCCAACTTGGTTTGCTGCCCAACAAACCGATCGGGCCGGTGCAAAACGGGAGATCGTCAGGAACGACCGCTTTGCCCAACAAGGCTTTGGCGATACCCGCGCCTAGAATATCGGCGACTTCGATAACCTCATCGGTCGCCTGTAAAGCGCCCGCGCCCACGAGCATCGCGACTTTTTCGCCGGCGTCCAGAATCTCCGCGGCCCGGCGGAGATCGACATCTTTCGGCAGGACACGCGGCGACGCGTAGCCAATGCCGGAATGGACGGTGCCATGTTTTCGGGGCGGTGTTTCCACCGCGGGCATTTCCTGGACATCATTTGGAATGATGATGCACGTGACGGTGCGTTCGGCTTTGGCGATGCGGATGGCGCGATCAACCAAATGCCGGATCGCGGCCGGAGTGGACGCCATGTGCACGTACTCGTGCGCGACATCCTTGAACAAATTAACGAGATCGACTTCCTGTTGGTAATCGCCGCCAATGGCCGCGCGCGCTTGCTGGCCGACAATCGCGACGACGCTCGCATGGTCCATTTTGGCGTCGTAAAGGCCGTTGAGGAGATGGATTGCGCCCGGCCCGCTCGTCGCTAGACAAATCCCGACTTCACCGGTGAATTTCGCGTGCGCGCAGGCCATGAATGCGGCCATCTCCTCATGCCGCACCTGCACGTATTCGACCGCGTCGCCGGCACGATCGATTGCTCCAATGATCCCGTTAATGCCGTCGCCGGGATAACCGTAGATGCGTTTGAGTCCCCATTCGGTGATCCGCTTAATCAAAAAATCGCTGGCTGTTTCAGTCATCTTTTGCACCACTCCTGTGGGGCAAGTTTACAAGTCGCCGCTGTGTTAACCACCCTCGCCTGGCGGTTCGCGTCCTCCTCTCTCTGGGGGAGAGGATTGAGGTGAGAGCAAAAGTCGCGAATTGGAAAGTTGCGCCACTTTCGTTCAGCGATCGTCGTTCGCGCCAGGAACATAGGGCTGCGCCCTGTGCGCCCAGCGGGTATTCTGTCCGCTGCTTCAACGTCAGCGGAATAAAACTCCACCCGCCGCACAAACTGGAAGTCTACGTTCCGTTTCATTCGCAAGGAAAAGCTATCGTGCTCAGCAACGCATTCGCGGACTGTCGCGAATCGAGCCGCGTGTGTTGCACGACGATCGGCACATCCGACTCGATGATGCTCGCGTATGGCGTGTCGCGCGGGATTTTCTCGGGATCGTCGAAATTGTTAAAGCGCAGGTGCTTCGTCCGGCGGCCGCCGATTTCGAATCGATATGGTCCGACCGGCTCGCGATCTTCAAAGTAAATTGTGATCGCAATGTGCGCGCTTCGACCCGACGCGTTCAGGATGCAGCACGCTTCGTGGCTGGTCATTTCCGGCCCGGGACCATGGCTTTCGCCGGGAATGTAGCCTTCCGGAATCGCCCAGATTCTTCGCCCGATTGGCGTCACACAAATATTTCGCGGCAGCGCGCGCCCGCGGTTTGGAGCGAAGGTCAGGCGATGTTCAAGCCTGCTTCAATGAACTAGACGCGTTTACATTCGCATCAGGACTTACGCCAATTCCGAGTCGATTTACCAATTCGCCACCGAGCCAACCACTTATTCCGCCGAGAATCAGGCCAGCCGTGGCGCAGACAAACGACAGCGCGCTCGGAAGGTGCCCAACCGCAGTGTGCTTGAGCACGAGGCTAGCCGCGAACAACAAGAGGACCGCGAAATTGAAGCCGGCGTGCCACGCTCCGACTCGTTTTGCTCTTGTGTTCACTGGAACGGCGAACCAATCGATGAAGCCAAAAATTGCGGCGAAGAGTCCCGTGGCAATCCCGCCGACGGTGTTCCAATAGGCAACTTCAGCGAGAACAACTGTCCCACTCAGGTAGAAGGCGAGATCGGCAATCCATGCCGCAATAAGCAGACCCAGCGGCAGCACGATGACCATCTGGTGAATCGGATGACCGAGAAGTTTAGCTTTCGCTTCCATAAAGAATCACGTTGCCGGCGTTCGGCTCATGATGCCAACGATCAAGATGATGAACGCGATGACGGCGACTAAACCGTGGATGACAATATACGAGATCGGCAGCGGACGGCTTTTGGCATGAAAATAGACGAGCGAGAATCCGCCGATCGCTGCGCCGACAAATAAGATCAACGCGATTCGGATCGACAAAGCGACTCCGGGCGCGAGCGCCGCCACCAGTAACGTGACTATTCCCGCGGCGGCAAATACGCCGTGAATCACGGCCAAAAAGGCGGGCGGATAATCGCGCCCACTGAAACGGATCAACGCCATAACGATGCCGCCGAGCGCGGCGATTGCGAAAAGGATTGCTGCAGCAATCATGTTTCTATCCTCCAATCAGTAGTTGTTGAGCTAAAGTTTTCCGGTTTAAGATTGACTTCTGGCTAACCACGACGTCGACCATATGTGAGCCGATCAGTGGCCTCTGCCTCTTCGCCGCTCACCACGTCGCGAATTTTGCCTGCGGCTTGGCGGAGGATTGATTGACTGATCTCGCTTTTGTCCAGGTCTCCCGTGTCGCCTTTAGGAACATCGAACAAAAGCCGTTCGGCGTAAGGCGCGGAGCGGCCGAGATTATAAGCAACGGTGTTCTCGCACGAAATTCGCCGTGCCTCGTCGACGGTGCGTTTCCCCGTCACGATCTCGTGGACCAAGTTCATGCCGAGAACGTTGGCCGATTCCGAATCGCAGCGGGCCGAGACTTCACCGCGCGTGCGATCGCAAATGATGCTGCCATCGAACTGTGCCACATCATCGAACATCTCCGGCGGCACGGGGTAGTTAATAGTTTGCGTTAAAAAATCGGTATGAACGGTCGGCCAGTGATGCAGCACTGCATCGCGCGACAACTCGGTGCGTTTCCACGGCTTGTTCTCGTACCAGAAAAGCTTTGACGTTGTTGCTTCGTTCGGCAGCCCGTACTTCGCCACCATCTGGTCGGCGATATTTTTTTGCGGGTTGGGCCAATCCTTCAGAATGCGTTTGAACTGCGCCTCGGTAACGAATGCTCGTTTGCCTTTTTGGCTGTCGTGCTTGCGCTGCAAAGTGCGTTTTACGCCCTGCGCGACCGCGCGTGCAGTCGTCGCGAGTCGCTGGTGCGTTTTCAAATCCTTCGGTTGCGGACGCTGTTTACGTTTCGTTCCGCTCATGGCAAATCTCCCTAACTAGTTTAGTTCATATCTGCTCCGTCAGAGCGTCTTCAAATATTCGACCAGGTCGCGCTTCTGCTGGGGCGTCAGTTGCAGCTGGCGCACCGTGTCATAGTGATTGACCACGTCTGCGAGCGTGGCGGCGCTGCCGTCGTGGAAATAGGGAGCGTGGAAACGAAGGCCGCGCAGTGGCGTGGTGCGGTACGCCTTCTTAGTGGTCCGCGCCGCATAGGCCCCGTTCATGCCCGTTTCCGCGGGTTGGTGAAGGACGCCGGAATTGTTGTCGGTGTTGCTTCCGCCGACATGGCACTTCTGACAGTTCGCGGCGAAGACCTGCGTGCCGCGGCGCGCGGCATCAGCGTTGCCGGCGACGGTGGTCGGCGCAGACAGGCTGTGCTGATAGGCGCGCAAAGGCGCGAGCTTCGGGGTCACGAGGTCCGGCGACTGGTGGATGTTGATGCCGAGGCGAGGATCCGAAAAGTTGCCATGACCTCCCATCTGCGTCACGGCCACATAGGCATTCCAGTAGGATATCGGCGCCTCGGCGGTGTAGGTTTCGTTTTTTACCCTGGCCAAGCCATAGGCCGGAGGGAGCACCAGCGGCGTGTTCTTGCCGTCGATGTTGAAGCGCGGATCGTACCGGCCTTTGCCCCACGAGAGATAGACAGCACGCTGTTGCGGCGTAACCGCCGGAGATAGGGCGATGATCTTGCCGACATTCAAGCTTCGGTTTGGCCACCCATCGAGGCGGTGCCCGATGCCGGGCAGCATGGCGTTGTCGACTGTGGAGTGGCAGAATGCGCAACTCAGGCCGAGCCGCTGGATGTGGCCATTAGCGCCGAAGCTC
>DASQXY010000193.1:0-10057 GCA_035639455.1 Chthoniobacterales bacterium
CCGCCCCGCCCACCGCTGATGTAGTGGCGCGGCGCGCCACATCATAAATGAGGAGAAAAGCAATTGTCAGCAGGGTGTATTTTGGGACGACCGTCGCCGCCGACCAGTATCCGAACAGATCGTAACAAATGCGCACGATCCAGTGATAGAGCGGCGCATGCGAATTGGGATAGCCGAGCGCCCAACCGATTTGGCCCACCATCTCGGCATCATCGACTTCGAGATTCGAAGAAATTACCAAGCGGACGCATAGCTGAATCGCGAAGTAGGCGACGATCACCAACGGTGCACGCGCGGCCCAGTTTTCCAGGGACGCGATTGCGTCAGCCCGCGTATTTGACATCACGCGAGGAAAGTCAGACGCGAGAGGTTCAGCCATTCAGGACCAGCTTAGGCGAGGACGAACCAGGCGGGATTCAGGTGCGCGAGCGGCCCTTTCAATTTCTCCAGTTCCTCCGCCAGACCGTGCACTTCCACGCGCGTGAGATCGGCGATCTTCAGCATCTCGCCTAACAACGTGCCGACGTTCTCCAGATGTGCCAGTAGGCCGTTTCGTAGTTTGATAGGCTTCACGACAGAAAATCTCCTCGTCGTTTATGCTAAATCCGTAGAACAGGTTCTCCTTTTCGGTCGCAGTTTTCTCCACGAACCGCGCAAGCCCGGCTTTGATCGCATGGACTTTTCCCGGATGTGCCCTGAAGTAAGGATGCAGGCTGACGAAATTTGAGTTCACCTTGCGAACCTACGCACCGCGGCTTGCCCCGCAAAGGTCGACATCTCGCGCTGTTCGCGGCATCTTCGCACGAATCGTGCGCCAGATGAGCGACCGCAGTTTTCTCACTGAGCTAAAACGGCGCAATGTTTACAAGGTGGCGGTGAGCTACGCCGTTGTCGGCTGGCTGCTTGTGCAGGTCGCCACCCAGGTCTCCCCGTTTCTTGAGATCCCGAACTGGGCGGTGCGGCTGGTGATCATCCTCGTCGCGGTCGGCTTCCCAATCGCGCTGGTGATTGGATGGGCATTCGAAGTGACGCCCGAGGGCATCAGGCGCGCGGACGAGGCCGATCTTGCGCAGCGACATTCGCGCGGTGGCGCGTGGATTTACATCGCGCTCGTTGGCGCCGTGGTTTCCTTCAGCCTGTTTTTCCTCGGGCGTTACACCGCGCCGAAAATACGCGAGAACAGCGATGTCTCTGAAAAATCGATTGCCGTTTTACCGTTTCAAAATTTCAGCGCCGAAAAGGAGAACGCGTTCTTCGCCGATGGTGTGCAGGACGATATCCTGACCAGCCTCGCTAAGATCAGGGATCTGAAAGTGATCAGCCGCTCGTCGGTCATGCAGTTTCGGGATGCGACTGTGCGGAATCTTCGTGAGATCGGTCGGCTACTCGGAGTCGCGAATATTTTGGAGGGCAGTGTGCGCCGCGCCGGCGACCGGGTGGTGCTCAATGTCCAGTTGATCGACGCACGCAACGACCGCCACATTTGGGCGAACCGCTACGACCGCACCCTGGCCGATTCGCTCGGTTTGCAAGGAGAGCTCGCCACCGAGGTTGCCGAGGCACTGCGGGCCACGCTCAGCCCGGATGAGAAAGCACGCGTGGAACGCAGGCCGACCAACAACGCGCGCGCCTATGACTTGTATCTCCAGGCGAGACAGTATGAATTTAACCCCGACACTTTTCTCCAGGATTACCTCACAGCTGAGCAACTCTACGTGCAGGCGATCACACTCGACCCAAATTTTGCGCTCGCGCACGCGCGCCTCGCAATGACGCGCGCACGCATTTATCATTTTTATGAGCCGACAGACGCGTGGAAGAAACGCGCCCGCACCGAAGCGGAGCTGGCGTTGCAGCTCCTGCCAAACCTAGGCGAAGCGCATCACGCGCTCGGCCTCTGCTATTACTGGTTCGAGCGCGACTACGACAATGCGCTGCGCGAATTCGCGGTCGCGCGGACGCTTCTGCCTAACGACAGCGCCATTCCGTGGGACATGGCCGCGATCAAACGGCGCCAGGGCCATTGGGATGAGACGATCGCGGCGTATCGACAGATCCTGGGCATCGATCCGCAGAACGCGAACATCGTGCGCGACCTGCTCTACGCCTACTGCGCGGTGCGCGATTGGCCGAACGCGCGTGCCGCCGCCGAACGCTTGATCGCGGTCGCACCCGATTCGCTCAACGCCAAAGCGCAGATCGGGTATGTCGAGTTTTGGGAGAAAGGCAGCACGGCGCGCCTGAAGAGCGAGATGGCAAAGATTCCGGCGGGCAAAGACCCGGACGGCGCGATCACGGCGTTTCGGATCGATGCGAGTATGATCGATCGCGATCCGATCACCGCGGAACAGGCGCTGGTCTCTTCCCCACTCGATAACTTCTCCTACTTCAACGGCGTCGATACGCCGCGGAGTTACTTTGCTGCGGAGATCGCCCTGGTTCGTGGTGACAATACTACCGCGCATCGTGAATTCGAACACGCGCGCGATATCTTCGCTGGTTTGGTCAAGCAAGCGCCGGACGCAGCCGAGCGTCACGCCTTTCTTGGGTTGACCTGCGCTTTTCTCGGAGAAAAGGAACGCGCAATCATCGAAGGACAGCGCGCGGTGGAGCTGCGGCCAGAGTCGAAGGACGCGCTCGACGGCGCGATTTTCAATGCTGTGCTCGCTATGATTTACGCGCGCACGGGCGAGAACGCGCGCGCCATGGAATTGCTTCGGCATTTGCTGGCCACGCCAGGCGCAGTCGACAGCGCTAACTACAGCGTCACGTTACAAGACCTGCGGTTGCGGTGGGAATGGGACCCACTTCGCAACGATCCCGGTTTCCAGCGCCTCCTCGCGCAATATTCGCAGTGAACTGGATTCGATTCTTCGCCGAACTGAAGCGGCGGCAGGTTGCTGTTGGCCTGAGGTGCCGTCGGCCCGTTTCAACCGGCGTTCGCTGACACGCTTAGCAAACGATCGAAGAACGACCGGTAGCGACGCAGGGCCAGGCGGAGGTCTTCAGTCGATACATCGTTGCCACGGCCCCATTGACCTTCGAGTTTGCTCCGCTCTTCGGCAAAACTGTCAGCTAACCGCTTGATCACTTCTGCAACCAATGCGTCGGCCTGTTCGACGGAGTGCCTTGGTTCATCCACGAAGCCGGTTTGAATTTCAGTCCAGCGCGATCTGTAATCATTCGCCTCTTTGTCCGGGAATAAAGTTATTGCTGACTCTTCGGCGTCGCGATCGCGCGCTTCTGGATGCTCAAAGTCTTTCGATAGCTCAGCAGTAGATGTCGGGCGATCGGGCTCGCGGCTTTCGGGCGCGACATCGGCAGGCTGTTCGGTTTTCGGTTCAATGCTCATCGGGCTACCTCCTTCGGTGATTCGGGTTGTGTCGGTCGTGATGGCGGGGTGACGGCCCGCGTT
Organism: Chthoniobacterales bacterium; assembly: GCA_035639455.1. GTDB lineage: Bacteria > Verrucomicrobiota > Verrucomicrobiia > Chthoniobacterales > UBA10450 > AV17. Next base: position 3,416 of record DASQXY010000193.1, read on the forward strand.
TCCAGTAATTCTTCAAACAAAGCGCGATAATGGACCATCGCCTGCCGTAGATCTTCCGTGGTCGCTTTCCCGCTCTTGTTGCGCTCAGCGATAGCACGCGCAGCGCGGTAGTTTGTCACCACATTCGGATGATCAACCGAAATATCGGCGGCGCGCTGCTCGAAATCGCCGACCGGATAGCCGCGGGTCTGCAGCAGTTGCTTCACGAGCGAATCTGCTTCGCCGACGGCGCGCGAAGGTTCGTCCACGAACAGCGCTTGCGTTCGTTTCCAATTGTCGGCAAACCGGTTCTGCTCCTCGGCGGTCAGGCCGCGAACGTCGAGCTTGCGGACGCGCTTCTCCCGCTCGAGGAGTGCGTCCTCCGCTTTTCGTTGATCGCCATATTGATCGATCGCGCGCTTGTACTCGGGTCCAAATTGCTTGCGCAGCTTCTCCGATCGACGGCCGCGGATATAGAAGAACACACCGAGCACGATCAGCACCGCGAGCAGCGCAAAAATGATGGCTGCTGTGGTGTTCATATCTCGCGAGAACTGCTCCCTTTTATTCTTCGCATCGCAGCTGCGCAGCGGCTGTGAGTAGTTCCACAAACACCGGAATCGCTCAGGAAAGTAGGAACGCAGGATCAGCCCTAAGGGCTAAACTTCCTGATCTCCGCCTGCCTGAAATGTAGGAGCGTGGCGGCCAGCACGTATGCTGCTGCGGTTTGTTTCCGCCCGGCTATGTTTGTGACCCTGCGTGACTCGACGGATCTCCAACATGACTAAGCAAATCGACACGTTCACACGGCAGATTTGCGAAGTCATTGTCGGTAAAGTTGAGGCGATAAAACTCGCGGTTGCGTGTTTGCTCGCACGCGGACACTTATTGATCGAGGACATTCCCGGTGTTGGTAAGACCACGCTCTCCCAGGCGCTCGCCCGCTCGCTCGGCCTGGGTTTTCAGCGTATCCAGTTCACCAGCGACCTGCTGCCGGCCGACATTATCGGCAACTCCATTTTCGATCGGGAGCAGCAACGATTCGTCTTTCATCACGGCCCGCTCTTCTCGCAGGTGGTGTTGGTCGATGAAGTGAACCGCGCGACCGCGAAAACGCAAAGCGCGCTGTTGCAAGCGATGGAGGAAAATCAAATCTCGGCCGACGGCGTGACCTATAGATTACCGGAGCCGTTTTTCGTCATCGCGACACAGAATCCGCAACATCAGGTCGGTACCTTCCCCTTGCCGGAATCGCAGCTTGATCGTTTTTTGATGCGGATCGAACTGGGCGTACCCGACCGAGCGAACGAACGAGCCATGCTGCTGGGAATGGATCGTCGTGAAATGCTCAAGGAGCTGAAGCCCGTGTTCACGGCGGAAACGTTGCTCCAGATCCAAGCCAGCGTGCGCGAGGTGCATGCATCGGCAGCGCTGCTCGATTATTTGCAAGACTTGCTCGATGCCTCCCGCCAACGTCATAGCACCGGGATCTCCCCACGCGGCGGGCTCGCTTTGCTGCATGCGGCGCAAGCGTGGGCACTGATCAACGGCCGCGAGATGGTTCTGCCCGAGGACGTACAGGCCGTCGGGGTCGCCGTGATGGCCCACCGGCTTGGTCATGACATCGAGCAACCAGGCCACAGTGGCCGTACGCTGGCCGATACGCTGCTGCGAACTGTCCCCGTGCCGTGAGGCGCGTTTGGAGATTGCAGATGAGGCCGACCGCGGCGTTCGGCGGTCTCCTGTTCGTGCTCTTCGCGATGTGGTATGGAGCGTCGAGCCAGAACAACGCGGCTGCTTACCTTCTTTTCTTCGCCCTCGGGACTGTGTTTCTCGTATCCATTCCGCACACACTGCTGAACCTCGGCGGCCTCAACGCGACAGCGGAATCACCGAAACCGGCATTTGCGGGTGATGAAGTTTCTCTCCCGGTTGAGATTACTAATGATTCGCGGATTGCGCGCCATGCGGTTTACGTCAGCGCAACTGATGTTGCTGGCGATGACGAGCGCGTTGACGAAATTGCGCCCGGCAGAGCTGCGCGCGTGATCCTTCGATTTCCGGCGCAATCGCGAGGCGAACACGAACTCGGGCAGTTATGCCTTACGAGTGTTTACCCACTAGGCTTTTTGCGCGCGATTACACGGATCGATTCATCCCAGCGCTATCTCGTCTATCCTAGGCCAGCTGGGTCCAGAACCTTGCCGAAGGACCAGACACGTTCGCGACAGAATCGCCCTGACGCGAAGTGGGACGAAGGCGATGACTTTTCTGGAGTGCGTGCATATGTGCCGGGTGAATCCCAACGTCATGTCGACTGGAAAGCGGTCGCACGTGGTCAACCGCTGCTGACGAAGCGATATACAGCGGAAACAAGCGGCACTTTGTATTTCGATTTCGCGGCGGTGCCTCTGCACGACGCTGAAGCGCGGCTGGCGCAACTCGCATTGTGGATCATCGAGGCAGAACGCGCGCGACGTTCGTACGGTTTGCGCCTGCCTGGAATCGAAGTCGCGCCATCGTTGGGCGACGCACATTTCCACCGTTGTCTGCGGGCGCTCGCGCTTTTTAAATGAACACGCTGCGAAAACGCGACCCGCAAATCCCGCGTCGGGCGCTGCTTTGGCTGGCAGCGGCGCTCCTGTTCACGCTGCCGCCATTGTTCAACGCACTCGCGCCGTGGGTGCCGAGCCTGCTTCTGCTCACGGTAACAGCAAAATTCTGGATGGAACCTCGCGGTTACCATCTCCGATTCGCCTCGCTCAAGCTGATGCTCGCAACCCTAGCGCTGGTTGCGATCTATTTCAGCTACGGCGCGATTCAAGGCCTCGAGCCGGGAGTCTCCTTAGTCGCGGTGTTGGTGGCGCTGAAAATCTTAGAGGCGCACACTGCACGCGAGTTCCACTTCATGGTCATGCTGGGGCTGGTGCTGTGCCTTTGCGGCTTTTTCTTGGTCCAGGATCTCGCGCCGTCGGTTTGCCTTCTCTTCGCGTTTATGCTGCTGCTGGCGGCGCTTGTGCAATTCCATCGCCGCGCATCCGGTCGCGCCATTTGGCCGCCGGTGGGTACCGCATGCACACTCATTGGCCAAGCTTTTCCCTTAATCCTGTTGCTGTTCCTCTTTTTCCCGCGCGTCACGACGGGTTTTCGGCTTGCGGCGCCGGGCAGCACTGGGGCAACTGGACTTAGCGACCGGCTTTCTCCGGGCAGCATCGCATCCCTTGCAAACTCCACTGCTGTTGCGTTTCGCGCTGAGTTCCCCGACGGCAAAGTCCCACCGCGTGATGCGCTCTACTGGCGGGGACTCGTCATGTCGCAATGCGATGGCATGCAATGGCGCGCACCGAGCTGGCCGGCGACGCGTTCGCGCACGACGCAAACTCCGTCCTCGGCTGATTCCATTCGGCAGTGGATCACCATCGAGCCACACCGCGAGCATTGGATGTTCGCGCTCGATTACCCGGGAAACGCTCCGCCCGGCGCGATGCTTGCCCCTGGCGATTACCTCTGGAGCTGGCAGCCGATTACCAAACCGCGCCGCTACGAAGTGAGCTCTTTTCCGGAACCAAGGCGAAACGAACTTCGGCCGCGTGAGCAGAAGCTCCTGCTCGAGGTGCCAGTGACGATCAGCCCGGCCGTGCACGACTTAGCGCAATCCTGGGCGGCAGCTGACCGGGATCCGCGCGCAGTCGTAGATCGCGCGCTCGAATTTTTCCGGACACAAGGGTTTCGCTACTCATTCTCGCCCGGCGAATACAAGAACAATGATCTGGAAGAATTCGTGTTTCGTCGCCGGGTAGGTTTTTGTGAACATTACGCGGGCAGTTTTGCCACTCTAATGCGGCTGGCCGGCGTGCCTGCACGCGTAGTGGTCGGCTATCTCGGCGGCGAATGGAATACGATGGGCGACTTCTTCCTCGTGCGCCAATCGGACACCCACGCCTGGTGCGAGGTGTGGCTTCCAGATAGCGGTTGGACGCGCGTCGATCCGACCGCCGTAGTCGCGCCCGAGCGCGTGAGTTTGGGGTTGCGCGCATTTCTGGACCAGAGCGCTCAATTGCGCGGAGCCCGTCCTGCATTTACTCGCGCGTTCGCGCAGCAACCAGTGTTCATGAAAATCCGCGCCGGTTGGCAATGGCTGAACTACGCTTGGGACACGCGCGTTTTAAGCTTCGACGCTGATGCGCAACAAGCGCTCGCGAATAGCATCGGCTTGTCGGGGACTACGCCGCTCATGCTCCTGCTTTGGAGTGGCGTTGTCGCGACGGCTGTCGTCGTCGTGATAACCGCATGGATCTACATCCGCGCGCGACCACGACCTGATCCATTGAAATCAATCTACGCGCGTTTCTGCCGGAAAGCGGCGCGGCTCGGTGTAACCCGCGAGCCCAGCGAAGGCCCGCTCAATTTTTCGAACCGCGCCGCGCAATCTCTCCCTCGTGAATCCGAACGTATTCGCCGGATTGCGGCTCATTACATTAATCTGCGCTATTCGCCTCAGGCCGACCCCTCCGCGCTGCAACGGTTCGCGCGTGAAGTGGCGCTCTTCGGCTCTACAAACTAATTCGCTGTTGGCACTACTCGCGCGCGAATCCAGCGAGCCGCATTTCGCGAATAGGATCGCGAGCTCTTCTGAATTAGGCGTTGGATGTTGAACGTTGAGCGTTTGCTGCCTGTTCTTGCTGCCTTCTGCCCTTGTTCATGACAGCGGGGTGTGGCAAGAAACGTCAATGTCGCCAGGGAGCTTCTTTGCCGAGCTGAGGCGACGCAACGTTTACAAGGTTGCATTCGCGTACATCGTCGCTGGTTGGGCACTTTCTCAAGGAATTGCGCAGGTCTTTCCGGTTTTCGACGTTCCGAACTGGGTCATCCGGCTGATTGTTCTACTCATCATCGTCGGTCTGCCGATTGCGCTGGTTCTAGCCTGGTTTTTCGAGATTACGCCACAGGGAATTAAGCGCACCGAAACGGCCGACGCGATGCCAATGACGGCGCGAAAGAGAAAACACGTCTGGATTTATGTGATCGTAATCGGCGGTCTGTTGTCGATTGGATTATTTTTCCTCGGACGCTATACGGCCGGAACCGCAACGCCTCGACAGCATGCCAGTCGGGCTCGGACCGAGACGGGTCCAGTCCCGCAAAAATCGATTGCGGTTTTGCCGTTTGACAATCTTAGCCGCGACCCGGACAACGCTTACTTTGCCGAAGGCGTGCAGGACGAAATTCTCACCCGGCTCGCCAAAGTTGCCGACTTAAAAGTGATATCGCGCACGTCGACGCAGCATTTTAAAAGCACTCCGGAGAACTTGCCGCAGATCGCGAAGCAACTCGGCGTGCTCAACATTTTGGAAGGCAGCGTGCAAAAGGCGGGCGATCAGGTCCGCGTTAACGTGCAGCTCATCAATGCGCTCACCGACGCGCATCTTTGGGCCGAGACTTATGATCGCAAGCTCACCGACATTTTCGCGGTCGAAAGCGAGATCGCCAAGAGTGTTGCGGATGCATTGCAAGCAAAGCTCACCCGGTTTGAGAAAAGCTCGATTGCCAACGCACCGACAGCCAATCCGGAAGCGTACAAGCGGTATCTCAAAGGCAGGTTCTTTTGGAACAAGCGCACCGGCGCAGACCTGCGCAAAGCGATCGAGTATTTCAATCAAGCGATCGCGAAAGATCCCGGCTATGCACCCGCCTATGCCGGTGCGGCCGATTCGTATCTGCTGCTTCCGAACTACGGGGCTACTTCCACGCAGGAATCAATTCCTCCGGCGCGAGCTGCGATAACAAAAGCGCTAGAGCTCGACGACTCGTTGGCGGAAGCACATGCTTCCTCCGGTTTGCTGGATACCCTCGAGCTGCATCTCGAGCGCGCGATCACTGACTTCGAACGAGCGATCCAGTTAAGGCCCAATTACGCAACCGCGCATCACTGGCTCGGTCTGGGACAGATGTCGATCGGACATTTCGATCAGGCGATCGCGGAGGAAAAACGCGCGCTCGAACTCGATCCCCTTTCGCTCATCATCAATGCCGATTTTGGTTGGACCTATTTCAATGCGCGCCGGTTCGATGAAGCAGAGGCGCAGGACCGCAAAACTCTGGAAATGGATCCAAGCTTTTTCCTGGCGCATTATTATCTAGGCGCCACTTTACAATTCCAAGGGCACCTCACCGAGGCGATTCCCGAATATCAAAAGGCATTCGATTTAAATAACGACCTGTACGCCCTCGCCCTGCTCGGGCAAGCATACGCACGCAACGGACAAAGGGCCGAGGCGCAAAAGGTCTTCGCGCGGTTAAAGGAGGAGGCGAAGTCGCGCTATGTCGCGCCCTACGCGTTGGCACTTGTTTTTCTTGGGCTGGGCGAGAAAGAACGCGCGCTCGACGAGCTGGAGCACGCCTATGAAACGGGCGACACCAATTATCTTTTCATAATCAAGGTGGATCCGCTGCTCGATGAGTTGCGCGGCCAAGTTCGCTTCGAAGCACTCGTGCAAAAGATTGCCGGCCAAAAAAGATGAACAAGCGCAATTTCTTTGCCGAGCTGAAGCGGCGCAACGTTTACAAGGTTGCATTCGCGTACATCGTCGCTGGTTGGGCACTTTCTCAAGGAATTGCGCAGGTCTTTCCGGTTTTCGACGTTCCGAACTGGGTCATCCGGCT
>DASQXY010000194.1:0-8518 GCA_035639455.1 Chthoniobacterales bacterium
TGCGTCGCCGTATCCGTTTCTCTGGCATCTCTCTAGTTGTATGTTGCGGCCAATCGAGAACGCAACTGTATCGGCGCTTGGCCGCGCGAGCAGCGCTAAGCCTCAGCGCGTTCCGATTCTGAGACCACCGGTACTTGCTCGATCTCCGCAGTTTCTTCTTCGCGGACGCGCGGCGCCCAGACATAACGCATTAGCAGCACCTTGACTGTCGCGGTCAATGGCACGGCAAGAATTGGCCCGAGCACGCCGCCAATCAGAAGGCCCCATACGAAGATTGACACAATCACTGTCATTGGGTGGAGGCCAACCGAATTCCCAACGATCCGCGGCGCGTAAAACATTCCCTCGAGATTTTGGATGACGATGAATATGACTGTGACCCAGAATGGGTGCCACCAGTCACCCCATTGAAACGCCGCGATCAGGACCGCCGGCACCCAGCATACAATTATCCCGATGTAGGGAACCATTGTGAGCACAATGACGAGCATGCCGATAAGCGGCGCGAAGTTAAGGCCGAACAGGGTTAGTGCAATGCCTATAAGAACGCCGTCCACCAAGCAAACCAGGAGCTGACCCCGAAAGTAAGCGATAATGTAGTCATTGATCTGCGATAGCACTTCGGCGACCTCATTCTTTAACGGCGAATCGCGCAGGGGCAGATAGTCCTTCCAGCGGCGTTGGATCCGCGGCCGCTCTTTCAGGAGAAAGAACAAGTAGATTGGTACTAATATGAGGCTGAACAGAAATCCGGTGAACCCAAGAAACCCGCCAATACTCTTCTTCAAAAATTCCCACAGCTTAGCCGCGAACGTTGGGATATTGCGTTCAAGCTCCGGGACTAGTTGGTCGAAATATGCCTGCAGACGCTGCCGATCTGCCAGGCTAATTCTGGCGGGGGCTGGCGGTGGGCTTGCACCTGGTGCGACGGCGGTGGCCTGAGGAACAGGTGTCGGCGGCAGAGCCGCGGGGCTTTGCGGCGGCGGCGTTCCTAAAAGGAAATTAACGATTCCGGAGCTCGGCGACGCGTTTCTGCCGCGGCGATGAGTACCGACACCGAAAGTGCGATTGAACCGGATAATAACATCGACAACGCGGTCGCGCGCTTTCTGAGTGTAGTTAGGAAGCTCGCGCGCGAAATTCGCACTTTGCATCGAGATCGTCGGCGCGAGCCAAGCGATTAAGCCGGCAAAAAACAGAGAGGCGACTGCGAAAATGAGCAGGATGGCTTTGGTGCGAGTGAGCAGCCCGCGCTCGAGCCTAGTCACCAACGGGTCGAGCAGATAAGCGAGAATGACCGCGATTGCAACGGGAATAAGAATTGGCTGAAGAAAGCTGATCAGGTTTGCAGCAAGCCAAACGGCGGAAGCAGCGATGCCAATAAGGAAAACGACGAAAAGAGCCGAAAGCGCGGCCCACATCAATCTCTGCTGCCAAGCAGTAGGATGGTATTTCATGCGCGTGGGGCGCGCGCGTCTCTTCCAGCTGCGTAGGCAGCCGAGAAGACCAACATCTGCCGTGAAGTTCTCACGCTCCGCTGTTTCGCGGCTCGCTCTTGCTCATCATTGTCTTCGCGCTTTCGATCTTTTCGGCTAACGTTTTGTTTCCTGGATCGAGCGCCAATGCCTTCTGCCAAGCCTCAAGTGCCTGAGGCATTCGCTTCAGCTGCAAGTAAGTATCGCCGATGTGCTCGAAAACGACTGGATCGTCCCGTGTCATGCTCTTCGTGGCTCGCAGCAAGTCACTGAGCGCCTGTTCGAATTTGCCCTGGCGAAACTCAAGCCAGCCGAGGCTATCCAGGTAGGCACCATTGTCGGGCTCGCTCTGGAGGGCTCGTTTGATCATCGCCTCAGCTTCATCGAGGTGGGTGTTCTGCTGCACCCACATGTAACCCAAGTAGTTGCAAGCATCGGCCGCGTTCGCTGGGTCCATGGCAATAGATTGCCGAAACAGGTCGGCTGCTTTGTCATACAAACCGGCCTGTTCCGCAGTGGCGCCATAGTTAAAATAGAATCGCGCGTTTACCATCTCACTATCTTCCAGCTCGGCTTGGCGCCGTGCTTCTTCAAATGTGGCGACGGCGTCCTGCGGCTGCTTCGCCTCGCGCTGCGCAAGCGCCAAGTAATAGATCAGCTCGGGTACACTCGGGAACCTCCGCCGCGCTTCGTTGAGAAGCTTCACTGCTCGTTCCGCATCTTTGCACGGTCCGAGAAGTAGTTCGGACAAGCGCAAGTATGTATTTGGATGCGTAGGAGCGATTAGCAGGCTTTGCTCATAGTTCGCCGCCGCCTTTTCGTATTGCATCCTTGCTTCTTCTTTGCGATTGGCGCGGTCGAGTGAGCGGGCGTCGTCGTCGAGAATTTGGGCCAGCAGATCGTATAATTCGTCGTTTTCGGGGTGTTCCTTGATAAGTTGTTCAAGGATTTCGACTGCTTTTGCGTGCTGGTTGGTAAGCACAAAACTGGTCGCAAGCTTTTCGCGGGCGTTGAGATCGTCAGGCTGTAATTCCAAGACACGGAGGTAGATTGGGATCGCCTGCTGCAGTTGCTGTGATGACGCGTAGAACTCCGCGACGTCCTTGAGGACGGCGGCGTCATCCTTGCCGTACTCGGCGGCTTTCTTGAAAAGCTCGTTTGCTCGCGTCATTTCCGTGCGTGTCGGATTATGACCGGGCTTGAAGATGGCGGCGGCGTAGAGTTTTCCCAACCGCGCCCAAAAACTCGCGTTGTCGCTCTGTACTTTCGCGGCCCGCTCCAATGCTAGCAGAGCCTTTTTGTCGTCACCAGCCGCCGTTAGTAGCTCGAATAAGCGCTGGTAAGCCCTGATGTCGTGTGGATCAATGGTGATGGCGCGGTTGACATAATCAATCGCCTGATCGGGCCGTTTGAGATACTTCGCGTAGATGAACGCGAGCTGCAGATATGGTTCGGGTTTGTTCGGATTGACTGCAATCGCGTCTTTGAGGACGTCGATCGCTTGCGGGAAATCGCTCTGGCGGCTAAGCAACTCGGCCACATGGGAGGCGAGCTCGCACTGACCAGGGTCCACGTTTAGTACCTGGCGATAGGCATCCAACGCTTTGTCTATCTCCCCGTTTTCTTCAAATGCGCTCCCCGCGACAAAGTGCGCAAGCGCCTCGGCTTTATGTTCACCCTCAGCGCGCAGAACGAGGTCCTTCGGCGCAGTGGGGCTGAAAGAGTCATCCTGGGAGATCGCACCGGTTTGCTGCTTTGCCCGTGAGCTTGACGTCTGCCCTACCCTCGAGCGCACAAAGTTGCTGCTGAAGCCGGGTGGCGCGAGCGACAACGTCAACAGAACAACCGCACCCGTGACACCCCTGGGCGTGCGCATGCGCCGAGTCTAGCCGCGCCAGCTGGCTTGCGCAAACCAGCCGCGCGATATATGCCGCGCGACTCAGTCGCTAGGCTTTGTAGCGGAGACGCTTTTTATGCCGGTTCAGCTTCATCCGTTTCCGGCGCTTGTGCTTGGATATTTTTGCTTTGCGTCTCTTTTTCAGCGACCCCATATGAGCGACTGGTCCTTCCGATCAGCCGTTTTCAATCCACCATTTAATACAACCTCCTGCAACTCTCTTTTCGCGGCCCGGTCGCATCTTATAGCGGCTTGGAATCGGCCCTGCTGATGTATCGGAAACTATTGTCAGCACACCGACCGTGAACTCGAGGACGTTCGCCGATAGCGCGACTTGGACCGTGGACATGAGCTGGAGTTATGGCAGCCAGTGCGTCGCTCAAAAGGCGCGATAAGGTCCCGTCAGCGAGCAATCGTGTTGAATTCCAGTCTGGTTCACACTGCCTCACCACGCGTTTTCACGCCGAGCGTCCTGCCTCGACAGGAACAGTCGGGCTGGTGGGATTTGAACCCACGGCCTCTGCGTCCCGAACGCAGCGCTCTACCAAGCTGAGCCACAGCCCGCAATTTGATTCGCCAGCCGCTCGCCGCGAGTACGGTTGGTGGGCGAATCGTCGTAACATGCTCGTAAAAAGGTGAAGAACAAGCTTTCTGTTTTACAGCCGTGCATCTGAGTGCTGTTGCGTCGAACGCCAGCAGTTGGGGACGCGTTGGCATACCTCAGCAGCTGGAATACGGCTGATGAATGTCGATTTTGCGAAAAGTGGGCATCCGAATCGCAAATTGGGGAGGTCGCCTCTCGGAGATGAGACACTCGGGTATGAATTCTGCTGAAATTTCTATACATTCTAGAACATCGTGGCATGAACCGGACCCCAGTACACGCCCAAGCTGGCACAACAATGCCAGAGGTGCTCGTTGCCGCGATCATCTTGGCTGTCTTCTTTGGATCTATATTCGAGCTAAACGCCGTCTGCCTGCGCTACATTGACGCGAGCAAAGAATCCATGGCCGCACTGCAACTCGTAAATGATCGCAATGAAACTCTGCGCAATCTGGCCTTTAGCGATCTGACTAACAGCTCGTACGTGCAGAATTTGTTGAGTTCGCCTGCCAATGCTTCCGAATTCGCAAAAAAGGCCACCGAGGTAGTCAAAATCAGCGCGTATCCAACCGCCAGCGGCGTGACGCAGTTCACGCGCTCCGCCACTGGCACCGTCACCACCGACTCAGTGGCCGCTAATCTCGGGTCGACGCTCGTTCAAGTGGACGTCGCCGTTTCGTGGATGATGTCTTTGGGCACTCGTGCCCGCAGCGAACAGGTAACATCAATTATCTCAAACGGTACCAAGAAATGAAACTTAAACACGTTACACGCAATCACCTCGGCTTCACTCTAGTTGAAACCACGGTCGCGCTGGGCATCAGCTCGATCGTTTTCCTCGCCGCGATCACGGCATCCATTGGGCTGCAGAAAAGCTTTAACGCGATCGACAACTTCTTCGCGACACACATGCAGCAGATCCGTATCATCGATTACTTGAGCCGCGACGTGAAGCGAGGCCTGATTGTGACGACGTCAGCTGACCTGCAAAGCGTTTCGATCACTGTGCCAAAATACATCATTCAAGCCGGCGATCCGGAAGCGGTTGCCGATCCATCGCTCATTGGTACGCCTCGAGCGCCCACGATTTCCTACTCGCGCAGCGGCTCACAGGTCAATTACGGCTCGGGCACCAGCTCAGTCGTTTACGCGATCAGCGGTCAATCAATCCTCCGCACAGAGAACGGTGTTGTTACCACAATTGCATCGGCAACGGATCAACTGGTTCCGCAATGGACTGATGTAGAGCTGGCAAACACGGAATACACGAGCACTACAGTCACATTTCTGCCGATTTTCACCTCCGCCAATGCCACGGCCGAGCGCACCGGCACCACGGTGTGCGCTACATCTTATCTGCGCAATCGCCGCCGCGGCTGATCTCGAATTGTCGCCAAAATCGACAATCGCAAGATCGAAGTGAAACAGCCACGGCCGGGACAGCAGAACGGTAACGTGCTCGTTTGCGCGCTGTGCACCATTCTGATTGTCTCGATGATCGGCGGCAGTGTGCTGTTAAACTGCGCCACGCGCTATAATGTCGCCTCCAATCAAGTCCGCGGCTGGAAAGAAGCGCTAAACGCGGCGGAGGGCGGCGGCGATATCGCTTATGCGCAAGTCCGTAAAACCGTGATGGACCCGGCCAACGCTTTTGCTGGATGGACATACAGCGGCGGCGTCTACTCCAACTCACCGGTGACGTTCGGCTCGAACCTAACGACCAGCAGCAGCGTCGATATCTTTTATTACGACACCTTCACGGGCAGTCCGTGGTATCGCATTCGCAGTAAGGGCACCGCTCCGGTTCGCGGGCTCAAGCGCACCGGGATGGATGACCGGATGCTGACTGGCGCTCGCGGGGATACCCTGCTGCGTAAAGTCGATTTCAACTATGACCATTTCATTGCCGCGTACGGACCGACAGGTGATGGGACAAACAAGGCGATTGTTCCCGTGACGCAGCCGCAAATCACGCGGCGAATCGAACAGATTTGCGCGCCGATTACACCATTCGAAGCAGCCATCAAATGCATCGGCACCTTTTATGGCTTGGGCGACGCTGCGATGATCGACAGCTTCGACTCGCGCAACGGTCCGTATTATTTTGCGGCGCTTAGCCCGAATGATCCGCATTACGGCGATTCGCGCAGCGGCAACGTTGAGATCGACAGCGCGGTGGCTACGGTTCGCGGCTGGATTTACGGCGATGTCGCGACGAATGGCGGCACCATTGTGCGGTCACAATACATCAGCGGCACGATCGATAATAATGTGCCCTTCAGCGTTCCGCCCTTTTACCTGCCGCGCAATCTTCCGCTGCCGCAACCTTCGCCCGCGAGCGTGACCAGCGGCGTAACGATCACGCCACCCGCTGCCGGGACGCCGGCCAATCCCACTTTGTATTTGCTCTCGACGATCACGGGACCGCTGACGGTCAATTCATTCGGGAGCCAAAAGACATACGTCGCCATTCATGTTACCGGCGACATTACCGGCTCCATCGACATCCAGCCCCAAGTGCAGCTCAAGGTTTTCGTGGATGGCAGCATGGATGTGAAAGGTCGCGACATCATCAATGAGAGCGGCATTGCCGCTAATCTGCAGTATTACGCCATCAGTCCGACCGATCCGTCCACCATGCAGCATATCAATATAGGTCCGCCCGGTAATTTTGCGGCCGTCTTTTACGCCCCTAGTGCCGATGTATCGATTAATGGCAACCCCGATCTTACCGGCGCCGTGGTCTGCAAAACATTCTATGCTAACGGCAATGTCACGTGGCACTACGATCGGGAGCTCGGCCTCGAAGGAGACGCTGTCGACTACCGCATCACCAGCTACGTCGAAGACATTCGCTAGTTAGGTCACGACTGCAACGAGGCACACTCGCCGGGCGTGAAGCGGCGAGCATTGCATCCGCTGCAGAATCGACGACCCGCGCACAAATCGGTTGACAAGCAGCCGTGCTGCTCGCAGAGTCAACGCTCCTTTTTACCATGCTCGCTCCGCAGCTTACTCCCGTCGCTTTAGCAGGCGAGTCGCCGACCATTATTCAATTCCCGAACGGTGCAGTGCGCGCCGCTCATCTCTTGCGCCATATGACGACTCAACTCCTCCAGGAAGCCGCCAAAAAAATCCCCAACCAGCAGCTGCTCATTAATGTTGTCTCCAAGCGTGTGCGCCAGCTCGGCCTCGGTCATCGGCCGATGGTCGAGACGACGCCGCGCATGTCGCTGACCGATATCGCCCTGAAGGAAATTATCGAAGACAAGCTGAGTTACGAAGAAGTTTCCGGTTCGAGCGACAACGCATAAGTCGTGACACACGTCAAGGCGTGTGGATGCATATGGCGGCCGAGTCGATCCTGAATCGCAAGGCGCTGCGCGATTTTCACATCCTCGAACGCTATGAAGCCGGCATCGCGCTCAAGGGTAGCGAAGTCAAATCGGTTCGCGCCGGTAAAGCTAACATCAATGATGCGTTCGCGCGGATCGAGGATGGCGAAGCTTTTCTCTACAACGCCGACATTCAGCCGTACGAAAAAGCCAGCTACGACGTCCCCGCGCCAAAGCGCGCGCGCAAACTCCTCTTGCATCGAGAAGAAATCGAGAGGCTTTACGGCGAGACCCAAATCGGTGGCCGTACTCTTGTCGTCCTGAAATTTTATTGGAAAAACGGAAAACTGAAGGCTGAGCTCGGCGTTGCAACCGGCAAAGCGGCACGAGACAAACGCGCTGATCTAAAAAAGCGCGCGGTTGAGCGCGAGACCGCGCGCGAAGTTGCCCGGTTTCACCGCAAGCACGGCTAAGATCAACTGCAGCGGTGCTCTCTGACCACCGAACCACGGGTGGCGTTCGATCCATTTCCAGATGCGCTGGTTCATTTCGGCGATGGTTTTGCTTTTTGGCGGTTGGTTGGCATCGCGGACGTGGCGCAGCCGTCGCTCATTTACGGGTAAAGTTGCGCTGATTAGCGGAGGCTCACGTGGACTCGGCCTTGCGCTCGCCCGACAAATTTGCGACGAGGGCGGCTGCGTGGCGATTCTTGCGCGAGATCCCGACGAACTCGGGCGCGCGGAATCAGAGCTATCCATTCGAGGCGGCGACGTGCTGACTCTTACATGCGACTTGCACGATCGCGTCCAGATCCAGCTGGCCGTCCAGCGAACGCTTGAGCGTTTCGGCAAGATCGACCTCTTGATCAACAACGCCGGAATTATCGAAGTCGGCCCGTTCGATCATACGCTTCGCGAGGATTTTGAGCGCGGCATGGGAGTTCATTTCTGGGCGCCGCTCGAGCTGATAACACAGGTTATTCCGATCATGCGACGTCAGGGCGGCGGCCGCGTCGTGAACATCTCCTCGGTCGGTGGCAAGATGGCGGTGCCGCATCTTGCTGCTTACTGTGCGAGCAAATTTGCCCTCACTGGTCTGTCCGATTCACTCCGCGCCGAGCTCGCGTGCGACAATATTTTCGTTACTACCGTCACGCCCGGGCTCATGCGCACCGGCTCGCACGTAAATGCCAAATTCAAAGGACGAC
>DASQXY010000195.1:0-20262 GCA_035639455.1 Chthoniobacterales bacterium
ATCAACGCGATCAGGATAAGCAGCAGCACCATTGCGGTCTGACTCGTCCGGTGCTGGCGCAACTGATAAATGCCGGCAGCGGCCGCAATCAGCCCAAAGATGAAGACGTCGGCGAACAGCTCCAACGTATGGATGGTGAATTCGTAGCTGCTCCACCAGCGCAATCCGTCAATCGTTTCGCTACTGATCAGGGTCCAAAAATACAAGCCGAGCGCGACGATAGCGATGCTAACGATCGTGCCGAGAAGGATCAACAGCCAGCCGCGGATACGATGGGTGCGCGGAGTCCGGGCCGTGGTGGCCGGAGTAGCAAGGGTGATCATCGCCCAAGTGAGAAAGCAAGGGCCGCTCCTAACAGGTAAATTATTTTTGGTGGATCGACATGGCGCTTGGCCGAAATCGAGCTCTCCGAGTCTGGGGAGACTGGCGGCGAAACGATTGTTTTATCATCTCTCGCAGAGCGGCCGGTTCACGTTGTCTCCGCTGGCACTGGCGGATACCGGCCAGTGAGTGCAGGGGCAACTACAGCGATGTGTTCATTTGAACTTGCAGGGAGAAATTAAAAAGGTGAAAGTAGAAACGGAACAGATGTTGACGCAGCGGCAAAGAGAGGTTTTGGATTTTATTCAGCGCGAGCAACGCGAGAAAGGCGTGACGCCGAGCACGCGCGAGATCCAGGGTCATTTTGGCTTCGCCAGTCAGACGTCAGTGATGCAATACATCGCGGCGCTGGAGCGTAAAGGCTTTCTTGATCGGCACGCGCGGAAAGCGCGCGCGTTGATCACGCCCGCGCTGAGGGTGCGGATCACGGACGTGCCAATTTACGGCCACATCCCGGCAGGCATGGCGAGCTTAGCCGAAGAGCACATTGAAGGGCACGTCTCGCTCGACACCGAGTCGGCTAACGTCTCGCGAAATCGCGGCACGTTCGCATTGCGCGTGCGCGGCGACTCGATGATTGGCGCGCACATTCTCGATGGCGACATCGTGATCCTCGAGCAGAGCAAAGAGGTGCATCACGGCGATATTGTGGCGGCGTTAATTGATGACGAGACAACGTTGAAGCGCTACGTGGTCGAGCATGGTCGGCCATATCTCAAAGCCGAGAACCCGCGTTATCCGGACCTGATCCCGGCCCGCGAGCTAAAGATCCAAGGCGTGATGGTGTCGCTGGTGCGGAGACAGCAGCGGCATGGAAGAAAGTAGAAACTGGAGATTTTCTACCCGCCCGCGCGCTGAGTCGACGCTGCTTTCCAATTTCTACTTTAGGATTGCTTAGTAAAATGTTCACTTGAACATATGAATTGCCTGTGCAATCGTCCTGGCGCATGGCGGCGAGTCGACCAATTGTCGATCTTCGCAAACTGCTGGCGGAGCGGTTTCCGCAGCGACCTGCGCCGGCGGCATCATCGCTAAAGACCGGCATTGCTGCGCTCGATGAGGCAAGCGGCGGGGGGTTGCCGCAGAGCGCGATTACGGAGGTAATCAGCCCGCAGTTGAGCGCCGGGAGCGCATCGCTGATTCATGCGCTGCTGGAATCGGCTTGGCGCGACCAATACCTCATCGCCTTGATCGACGGGCACGATTCATTCGATGCGTGCGCGCTCGACAACGTGCGTTTGCGCCATCTGCTTTGGGTGCGTTGCCCTAACGCAATCGCAGCGATCAAAGCGGCTGACCTACTTTTGCGCGACGGGAATTTCCCGCTCGTAATTGTCGATCTTGTGCTGAACGCGCTCGAAGAACTGCGCAAAATTCCGCAGACGAGCTGGTATCGATTGCAGCGGCTGGCGGAAAGCGTGCCTACGGCATGCCTCGTTTTGAGCCGGCGAAGCATGGTGAGCAGCGCGCAATTGAAACTCGTTCTCGAAAATTCGTGGACGCTGAAGGATTTGGACGAGGAGATTGCGATAGCGCGGCTGCGGTTTGCTGTGCAGCGGGCGTATCTCAGATCAGAGGCTGGAGATCAGATGACACAAATCAGCAGCTGATGTTTGCGACGATTTATTTGCCCAATTTTTATTTACAGGCAGCGATACGGCATCAACCGGAGCTGCGCGAACAGCCGGTCGGGTTGATTGAAGAACACGAAAACAAACCGGTCATTATCCAGCTCAATCCGGCAGCGGAATCAGCCGGGATTCACAAAGGCATGACGCCGAGCCAGGCGCTGGCGCGCTCGTTACAAGTTGTGATCAAAGTGCGCGCGCCGGCACAGGAAAAAGCGCTCGCGGAGATTTTGCTGCAGCATGCCTTCACGTTATCGCCCTCGGTGGAAGCGACGGCACCGGGTGTTTGCACAATCCAATTTACTGACGACCGCGACTTAAGCCGGAAAATTGAACGCGTGATTCATCGGCTGATCAACTGCGACATTGTCGCGCAAGCGGGGATCGCGCCTTTGCCGGACACGAGCTTTCTGGCGGCGCATCTGGCGCGCCCCGTATTAGAAATTGCTGACGCGAAAGAATTCCTTGCGCCCTTACCGATCGAGACGCTAGCGATTGCGTAAAACCGAGAAGCAGTACCTACCAGTGTAGCCGCTGGTCTGCGGCCGGTTTAAGCCAACGTTCACAAAACAAATCAGACGGCTGCACAGAGCCGTGGCAACAGCGGCGTTCGCTATGTCTCGACCGGCGGGCGCTCCATTAGAAGACTGTAAACCAGACCGCCACCAGCGGCGCCGAGGAATGGGCCGAGCCAGTAAACGTAATGGTCGTGCCAGAAGTTCGCCGCCAGCGCCGGACCAAACACGCGCGCCGGATTCATCGCTGCACCGGTGAGCGGGCCGCCGAAAAGGATGTCGAGAGTGATTGTCGATCCAATGGCAAACCCGGCGACTCGCCGGCCGCGTTCATCCACGGCGGTGCCGTAGACGACAAATACGAGAAAGAAGGTCAGGATCGCTTCAACCAAAATTCCCTGCCAGGGGCTCAGGTTAATGGCAAGTTGGGGCGTGCCGGTGACAACGACATCACGTCCGAAAAGTCCCAAACAGATCAGGGCCGCGCTTAAGCCGCCAAGCAATTGCGCGCTCCAGTAACGCAGCGCATTCGTCATCGTCATGTGGCCGCCACAGAGCAGGCCGAATGTGACTGCCGGATTCAGTTGGCCGCCGGAAATGTGGAGCGTCGCAGAAACGAACGCCGCGATCGTGAGCCCGTGTGCGAGCGCGATCCCGAGGACATCGTGACCAGCGGTTTTAATCGCGCCAACCCCGACAAAGATGAGTGCGAACGTGCCGACGAATTCAGCAATCCATGGACGAAGTCTTTCCATACGCGAATGGAATCAAAAGCAGTGATCAGTGACAAGTGACGAGTAATAAGTGACGAGGGCTGGAACCAGAACAGCAATCAGCTGGTCACTTGTCACCTCTCGCTCGTCACACTGGGTTTCAGCCGCCGGCGTAGTTTGGATATTTTTCGCGGAGCTCACGCGTGGCGCGGTCGGCCTCTTGGCTTTTGCCGGCACGCTGATATGCGAGGGAGGCTTTTTGCAAGGCACGCGGCGTAATCGCGGGATCGTCGTAGAGTAGCGCGACGCCCATGAAGGCTTTGCCAGCATCTTCGAATCGGCCGCGTTCAAACTGGACGTCGCCAGCGAGAATCCTGGCCTCGGCATTCACCCGCCCTTCAGGCTGCAGCACCATGATCTCCTCAGCAATTTTCTGCGCGTCATCAGGCTTGTGCGCGGCGATCTTCACGGCACCGAGCGCGAGCAGCACTTTCGCTTTGCCGGCGGGATCTGTTGAGGTCGCGAGATACTTTTCAAACGCCTTTTCCGACTCGTCGAACCTGTGCTGCTTCGCCGCGGCGTCGCCCAAATAGAACCAAAAATCCGGTTTGACTTGGGGATTATCGATCTTGCCGATCAATGCGAGGTATTTCTCGGCCGCCGCATAATTCTTCTCGTTATAATACTCGATCCCGAGCCACTCGAGGATCTCTGCAGGAACGACCGCGTTGCGGTCCGTTGCGAGAAACGCATCCACCTCCTTTGTCGCCGCCGCGCGGTCGTGCATTCCGAAATAGCAGGAAATAATGCGCACGGTGGCGAGATCGTAGTATTGCTCCTTGTTCAACTGCCGCGCGGTGTTCAGCGCGCTCAGGGCTGTTTTATAATCCTTGAGTTCAAAGGCGGCCTTGCCGATGTAATACTGCGCTTGGGCCGCCGCGGCGGTTTTTGGAAATTCTTTCAGCAACTGTCGAAACGTGTCGGCCATGCCTTTCAGGTTTTGTTGCTGGCCGAGAATGAGCGCTTTGTTATGCAGCGCGTCTTCGCGCTCGCGTGCGCCGGGGTATTTCGTCAGGATTGTGTTCCAGTCGGCAAGCGCGGCGTCGTAGTCTTTCGCCTGTTGATGCACAAGCGCGCGTTGCGCCAGCGCGGCCGATGCTTGCGGGTTGTCAGGGAACGCCTGCACAAAATAAGTGAACGCCTCGAGAGCGCCGGCGGTGTCTTTTAACTGGATATAACACCAGCCGAGCTTATACGCGCACTCCGCGCGCAGTTTTGGCGAAAGTTGTGCAGCGCGCAGCTCGGCATAAATCGGTGCCGCGCGCTGGTAATTCTGCTGTTTGTAGAGGGCCTCGGCTTTAAGCAACTTCGCTTGTTCTGCGCGCTCGGTCGTCGGATTCGTAGCGAGGAACTCGTCTACTTCCGGCGGCAGCGTGGAGGGATCGGAATTGTAAATATTGATCAGGCGCTGGTATCCGGCCTCCTTGCCTTCCTCACGGTCCGAATATTTGGAAATAATTTCCTGGTAAAGTGCTTCCGCTTCTTTGGTGTGGCCGAGCTGGCGGTGACTGTTCGCCGCCAAGAGCATGATTTCCGGCCGCGCATCCTCGGGAAGTTGTTGGAGCGCCCTTTTGTAATCAGCGAGCACCTGCGCGTACTGCCCAGATTGATATTCCAATCTCAGCAAACCGATCTGCGCAAGCGAGCGCCACCGTCCTTCGGAAAGCGCACGCCCTTTTTGCAGCAGCGCCGCGGCCTTATCGACCATGCCTTTGTCGATCTTGCCTTTCTCGGGTTGCGACAGGTCGACGGCAATGAGCCCGGCGCGGACGCTGGCTTCGGCTTTCAAGCCAGGCTTATCGGTTTCATTCGCTAATGCTTCATAATGCCTGAGGGCATCAGCCTTTCGTCCACGCGCAAAGGCAATAGAGGCCGCTGTCCGACGGGCGTCTTCACGATATGGGTTTGGCGGCGTTACATCGGCGACCTGTTGATAAATGTCGTACGCTTCATCTTTCCGCTCGAGCGCTTCCAGACAGCGCGCTTCGAAATAGCGCGCCGACAATACAACTGCCGGCGCTTTCGACTTCGCGGCCGAACGATGGAAAAGCGGTAATGCAGTCGAGTAATCCTTTTGACTGAACGCCATTTCCGCAAGTGCGTAGGCGGCCGGCCCGGCGAACTCGCTCTCGGGATAATCGTTCAGCACGTTCTGGAAGCTGGTGCGAGCGTTCGAAGGGCGGTTCAGGTTCCGGTAACATTCGCCGAGTGAGAAATAGGCGTTCGCGCGGCCCGGCCCGGTCGAGTACTCGTCGAGATATTTTTGATACTCGGGAATAGCGAGATCGTAGAGTTTGCGGGTGAAAAGCGCATTCGCGTACTCGATCTGCCGGCGATCTGCTCCCTCGGTTCCCGGAGGCGGTGTTTCGCGCGCCTGTTCAACGGGCGTCCGCGGTGGCAACGGCTCGTAGAGCTCGTCGGCCGGCTGGGCACGCATAATCGGCGGCTCCTCTACCGGTTGGGCGCGGCGAACTGGCGGCTGGTATTGCCCAGACGAGTGATCGAATGCCAGAAATACCGCCAGACCGCAGCAAGCGGCCGTGGCGCGCGCCACGTTCATTTTGCGGTCGCGAAGGCGACGTTCGTGATCCCCGCCTCGGTACAAATATTCAGGACATTGATGATGCTTTTGTACGCGCCGGCTTCGTCACCGCGGATCACCACTGCTTGTTCGGCGTTCAGTTTTGCCAGGCTCCTAAGCAGATCGGCGAGCTCAGCGCTGCTCAAACTCCTACGATTCACGACCACGTTTCCATCTGCCTTCACATTGACAATGACGTCGCCAATGGGCGCACTTTTCTCTTTTGCGGCTGACGCTTTCGGGACTTTAACATCCAATTCATTCTCGTTGCGCGCCGCGTTCCAGGTGAGGAGGAAAAAGATGAGCAGGAGAAGCAGAACATCGACAAGCGGCGCGAGCTGGATCCCCGGGTGGTGGATCGGAGCACGACTACGAAGGTTCATAGGACGAGAATACGTCGATCTTGCGAGCGCGAACTCACGGTGAACGGATTACAGTTCGTCTTCGATCAATACCGGTGCCCGCTCAGCCCTGGTTGTATGGTGAAGCGAAAGCAGAGCGAGCACATGTGTGGAAGCCGACTCCAAATCAGAAATCAACTTTTGCGATTTGCCGCGAAAGTAGGCATAAAAAATCATCGCCGGGATGCCGATGGCGAGGCCGGCGCAGGTATTGATCAGCGCCTGGCTGATCCCCTGTGATAATGCAATGTACCGCTGCGTTCCGAGTTCCGCGCCGCTCAATGCACCAAATGATCGGATTATGCCAATAACGGTGCCGAGCAAGCCAAGCAGTGGCGCGATCATGCCGATGTCTGCGAGATAAGTGACGCGATTGTTCAGACTCGCCGCGACCCGGCCACCTTCCGTCTCCGCGATTTCGCGCACCTGCTGAAAGTCGGAATTCGGGTTCTTAGTCGTGAAGTCGAGGACCTTTTGGACCACGCGAGCGATGGCTTCGCCGTGGCGGTTCGAGACCGCGAGTAGACCTAGGTAGTCGCGCTTGCGCAGCAACGCATCGGCCGTGGCCATGAAGCCGCTCGAGACCACCGCACCGCGACGGATTGTCATCAGGTAAGTGATGACAAGCATGACGAACAAGATCGACAACGCGAAGAGTAAGTACATGACTGGCCCGCCGGCGATGAGCGCGTCGAGCACGCTTTTGGAACGCGGCAGATCGGGAACCACCGGCGGCGTCGGGGTGGTGACAACGTTTTGCGCAAGCAGCGGGGTTGCGCCCGCCAGAGCGGCGAGCAGCGAGAACGCGATCTTCATCCTGAAAATTCGGGTTAGAATAAACGCGCCGTTATCGGATGCAAATAGCGCATCAGCACTGCTGTTAACCCGCAAAGCGCTCGAGAGTTGCTAGGCAAAGCGATCGCCGCCGAGCCAGCGACGGACGCGAAAGATGTGGGCGGGTTGGATCTCCGGATCAAGCTCAACGTAATTGCGCCGGCCGCGCCAAGTGTAACGCGCATCGGTGAACAAGTCCTGCACCTGGTAGGTATCGCCTTCCATCGCGCCAAATCGATCGATCGGGACATCGACGAACGAATGCTGTTTGCGATGTGGATCGAGATTGACGACGACCAGAATGATGTTGTCGCGCGCCTCGGTCATTTTGACATAAAACAAGATGGCCGGGTTATCGGCATGGTAGAAGCGCAGATTACCAGATACCTGGAGCGCGCGATTTTCGGCACGGATTTGGTTCAGACGGGTGATCCAGTCCTTGATGTTGCCGGGCGCATTCCAGTCGCGCTCTTTCAGCTGATACTTCTCAGAATTCAGATACTCCTCCCGCCCGGGCAACGCTTCATTCTCGCAAAGCTCGTATCCGCTGTAGATGCCGTAAACGCTCGAGAGCGTCGCCGCCAGCACAACGCGAATGATAAATGCCGGCCGGCCGCCATCCTGAAGAACAAAGGGTAAAATATCGGGCGTGTTCGGCCAAAGGTTGCCGCGAAAATATTCGCGCATGTCCATCTGTGTGAGCTTGGTAAAATAGTCGGTCAGCTCCTGCTTCGAATTACGCCAGGTGAAATAAGTGTAGCTCTGGCTGAACCCGGCTTTAGCGAGCGCCTTCATCATTTTCGGTTTGGTGAACGCTTCGGAAAGAAAGATCACGTCCGGGTAACGTTCGCGCACGTTCCCAATGAGGTATTCCCAAAATGCGATCGGCTTAGTGTGCGGATTGTCGACACGAAAGATGCGGACACCGTGCTCGGCCCAAAACAGCACGATGCTGAGCATCTCCTTCCAAAGCTCGAGCCAGTTCTCGCATCGAAAATTGAGCGGATATATGTCCTCGTATTTTTTTGGCGGGTTTTCGGCGTACTTAATGGAGCCGTCCGGGCGTGTATAGAACCACTCTGGATGCTCACGGACATAGGGGTGATCCGGTGAACAATTGATCGCGAAGTCGAGCGCGATCTCCATTCCGCGCTTGCGTACCTCGCCTTGCAGCCAATCGAAATCTTCCAGTGTGCCGAGCGACGGCTCGACTGCCTTGTGACCGCCTGCCTCGTTTCCAATCGCCCACGGCACGCCAGGGTCGCCCGGCTCAGGGAAGAGCGCGTTATTGCGGCCTTTGCGATTGGTGCGACCAATCGGGTGAATTGGCGGAAAGTAAATCACATTGAATCCCATCGCCCGCGCATAATCGATGCGCGGCAGACAATCGCGAAAGGTGGAGGCGTGGTCGGCGCGGCCTTCCGCCGAGCGGGGAAAAAATTCGTACCACGCGCCGACGCGCGCGGCTGCCCGATCGACCACGACGCGGGCTGGCGGCGCATATTGTGTCGAGGCGGAACGGTCGGGGTATGTCGACATCAACACCTCGAGCTCCCCGGAATACGCAATCTCATTGATCTGCTCATTATCCGCGGTGCGGATGCACTCCGATAACTCGTGTAGACGTATCGCATCAGCCGGAACATGCGCCCGCTGCGCGGCTGCTTCGAGCAAGGCGACGCCCTCGAGCGCCTCTGCCGTTAGCGTCGAAACACCAGCCTCCAACTTGGTTCTAAATTCGCGCTGCCACCCCCGAAACGTATCTGCCCAAGCTTCAACCGTGTATTCGTAAGTGGCATTGTCGTAGAGGGTGCAAGCGCCGCGCCACCGATCGTTGTCGATATGCGTCATCGGCGTCTCATGCCAGTGCTCCTCGCCGACAAGCCGCCACTTTAGAACCGCCGCCACTACGTCGTGGCCGTCCTTGAATATATCGGCTTCGACCACCAGATCGTCGCCGACAATACGTTTGACCGGATACCGCCCACCATCGACAAGCGGAGACAAATTTTCGATAACGGCAGTGGGAAAGGCCAGAACCATTGGGCCACCAGTGAACCGAAATTAATTCGCGCACGAAAGCGGAAATCGCCGTGCGCAGCGATGGAGAATGACTCAGTCGAGCGCGAAATAAAACGCGCACTCGTACTGGCCAGACTCGCGCTTCTCCTCGCGGCGAACATTCGTGCCGAGGACGGCCTCGAACATGTCCTGCTCGAGCCGGGCGACAATGGGATAGCCGTCCAGCAAATTCATGACGGGCGAATGACACTCGAGAATTTGCGGTCCGCCCTGCTTGGAATCGTTGATAAACTGCGCCATGTAACCTTCATTGTCGCGGACACGAGCGAGCCACTTTGCACGCTCCGCGACGGTCTCGCCTTTGACCTTTTTTTCCCGCTCGGCGCTCTTTCGCCCGTAAACGTTGTAGAGGAGCTTCTCCGGCGCATTCGGTCCGTAGATTTCGCGCACCGAGTTCAATAGCTCGAGGGTTAACTTATTGCTGTCGGCCGGGAATAAATCATGGGTGCGCGGCGTCAGGCGATAAACCATCTCCGGGCGACCCATTTTTTGCGGGCGTCGCCAAGTGTCGAGATAACCGTCGCGCTGCAGGGTGGTGCAATGCTGCTTGATTCCCATGTAGCTCATGTTGAGTTTCGCGACTAACTCGTTGACTGACATTCCCTTGGAGCGCTTAAGGGAATTCAAAATTTCCAAGCGCTGGGTGCGGCCGATTTCCGCAAGTAAGCGTTGATTCATGGCGGTTGGTTGTAGTGACATCGAGCACTCTATCGGGCAGAATTCGTTGATTGCAACATAATTACGCAAGCGCCGTAACCTACCACCGAGACTATTCTCGAGAGGGAAGATCGACAATCTCTACTTCGACGCCTTGCGAAATTTGCTCGCCAGCGATGGCTCGAAGCCGCGAGCCGGCGGCGTTGAAGCCGCGCTTGACGTAACCAAGTGCAAGTTGTCTCGGCGGCGATTCAGTGCCCGCGGTGCTTGTGAGCCAGCCGACGTTTTTATCGTCGGACTCGGCCAGCAATTGCATCCCTGGCGCGAGTGGCGACTGAGCAGAAGCCATCAAACCGCACAGGCGTTTGTTTCGCTGGCCAGACATTTTCATTCGCGAGATCGTCTCCTGACCGATGTAGCAGCCCTTCTCGTAATCGATGCAGCGCGTCTCGAGGTTGGCTTCAATCGGGATAATATCTGGAGTCAGTTCGCGACCCCAGGACGGTATACCCTGCTGAATCCGAAGGACTTCAGCGCAGCCGGCGTCGCAAAACTCGAACTCCGAGACCAGCTGGCGGAAAATCTCGTCGCGATTCGTGGCGCCCATCCAAATATCCCATCCGGGATCAGCGAAACGCATAGCCGAACTGACGGTGCACTCATTGACCACGTGCGGCGTGTCTGCATTCAATAGGTGTAAGATCGACAATTGATCTGTGACATCCTCAATGTGCACGTCATCGGCAATGATGTACCGCTCGAGCCGCGGCTCGAGGGAGCCGCGTACCTCAGGGGCGGCATCGACCAGAAACCAATCGCCTTGAGCGCGAATAAAAACGTGGGCGTCCATTTTGCCCTTCGCGTTCAGCACGCATGCCTCGATTGTTCGGGTCTCAGTCGCTTTGCGAATGTCATTTGTGATCTGTCCGTTGAGAAAACGGACTCGATCGCTGCCCGAAACGCGCAGCTTCGTGCGCGAGGATAAGTCAAACAACTTTCCTGTCGCCCGATTCGGGGCGGTCATTTGCCTTCGGTGGCGGTCGGGTTTTCCGTCTCCTTCGCGGGGCCGAAGGGGCGCGCCAGAAAATCTTCCTCGGGTTGTGTCTCTTGCTGCGTTTGTTCGTCGCTGGCTGTCGGAACTTGCGATTCTAATTCGGCTGCATGAGCCGGTTGCTCCGTGACCCGATGCGCCTCGGCATCAGAATGCGGCGTGCTTCCAATTCCAGCCTCAGCCATTTCCTCCTTTTCAATCTCCGGCATCATCGGAACGAAGTCTTCCGGCTCTTCCGGCTGAGGTCGCGAAACCGCAGTTGATGGTTCCGGTTCTGCGACGACGGCGGGCAGAGCGACTTCTGCGGCGGGGGTTGGTTCTTCGGCGGGCAAATATTTGCGCACCACGGCGGAGTAATCGTCGTCCTGATGTCCCTTGTCCATCTGCTCGAGGAGCCGTTCGCGCGTGGCCGTTGTGACGCTAAGCTCAAGGTTGTGACTTGAACCGAGGCGCACCGCGATTTCGATGTCCTTGAGCATGTGTTTGATCGAGAAATGCGGCTCGAAATCGCCTTGGATCATCTTCGGCAATTTCATCGATAACGTGCCTGAATTGCTGGCGTTACCGCGCAACGCCTCGACGAATTTCTCCAGTGCCACTCCGGCGCTTTGAACCAGGGCGAGAGCTTCGGCCGTGGCCTGCACGCTGGCCGCCGTTATGATGTTGGTCGCTAGTTTGACTGCGGTTGCCTGACCGATGTCGCCAATTACCATGATTTGCTTGCTGCTTGCCTCCAGAATTGGATGCGCCTCGCGCAAGGCGATCTCGTCTCCGCCCACATAGTAGACAAGCTCGCCTTCTTCCGCGCCAGTGCGGCTTCCTGTGAACGGCGCTTCGACAAAGCGCGCACCGCGGCGTTCGACAAGATCGGCGGCGCGCAACATCGACATCGGAGCGACTGTCGAATGCGCCATGATCACGTGCCGCGGCGCTAACGCTGGAACGAGCTCCTCAACTATCTTCAGCAACGCTTCGTCGTCAGAAACGAAGATCTGGATGTACTCGCAGATTTCGGCCAATTCGGCGGGCGCACCGACAAAGTTTGGGACGGGACGTGGCGTGCGGTTCCAAACAAAGACGCGAAACCCTTTTTTGCGCAGGTTTTCCGTTACCCGGCTGCCGATGATGCCGAGCCCGATAACTCCCACATTCTTCCGCGTTCGCCGAGAGGTAGCCATGTGTTCAAGCGCAACCCGGCTATTCGCGCCGGATCAGGGGGAAGTCAACCCGCAGCGGCCCCCGGCGACCTCGCTCAAATCACCGGACACAGACGCGCACAAACACGGCGCCTTCCAGCAATTGCGTCCTGATGCGCCGCAACGCTGCGGCGAGGTTTGCATTTTCCAACCCGACCGCGATTTCCGGTTGTGCTTGGTCAGAACTCATCTGCCGCGCAGGCTTCGGCTGGTTCGCTGACTGCGGCCGAACACAATGGCAATCACGTCGCGCAGTGGGATGAATGCAAGCGGCGCGTCCGCAGATAACGCCCGCGGCACACGCCAGCAAACACGACCGGAGCCAAATGCAGGCTGTGTCATTTGAAGGCGAAGTTCACCAGGTAATAGAGCGCGACTGAGCCAACGATCTGCAGACTATCGGCGCTTAGCTTGTCCATTGTATCATTCGCCGTGTGCCACCACGCGTAATCAAAATCGATGACGTCGATAGTTGGGATGCCGATAGAATTGAGCGGAGTGTGATCGTCCGTCACGCTGCCACTGCCAAAGTACGTGAAGTACTTGCGCAAGCCCAACGCATCAGCCGAGGCGAAGAGATCCCGCGCGATTTCCGCCGGAGAGTCGACCGGCAGTGTGATATCGAGCGATCGGTCGCCGACCATGTCGAACAACATCCCTCCTCGAAATTGGTGCGCGGTTCGGCCCGCGAGCTCGTCGGCAAAATGACGACTGCCATAAAGCCCGTCGTGAGCAGAAAATTGTTCGTACGCTTCTTCTCCGTCGAAGAAGACCAACTGGATTTTAGCTGCTAGCTCCGGGTGAGCCGCAAGAACTCGCGCCAACTCGAGCAATAATCCTGTGCTCGAGCCGCCGTCATTGGCGCCGACAAAACGCATGTCTTCGAAGACTTTCGTGTCGTAATGTGAGCAGAGTAGAAACGAGGGCGCTGCGGCACCGAAACGCGCGATTATGTTAACGAACTGAACCGGACCACGGGGGGTGTTATCCACGAACTGCTGTGGCAAGACTTTCCACCCACGCGCTTGCAATCGATTGCCAATGTACTGACGCGCCTTCTCAATCGCTTCAGACCCAGGCGGCCGTGACCCAAGATCCACCAGATCCTGAACATGATCGAGCGCCTTTTGACCTGAAAATTGTTTCCAAATTTCAGCGGATTTGCTGTTCGCCGAGCGCGAGTGACAGCCGATCATCAGCAGCGCGGCAAGGAAAGCAAAGCGGCGGCGGGCGTACCCGCATCGATAGTCGCAAGCGGAGCTCATCGGTTGAGTCTGCGGTCGAACTCAGCTTTCGTTTACAGGCAAGCCGATGGCTGCGACGATTCGCTGCAGGTCGCTATTGCCATAGTAGTCGATCTCAATTCGGCCGCGTTTGTCGCCGTGATGTAATCTCACATGCGTCCCGAGATGGCGTTGCAAACGTTCTTGTAAATCAACAATCGCGGCGGTACTCGGCGTTTCTGCGGCCCGTATTTTCCGGCGTCGCGTTATACCAAGCTGCCGCGCAACCAGCCGCTCAGTCGCGCGAACGGTCAGGTTGCGCCGCAAAACCGTCTCCGCCGCGGCGCGTTGCTCGTCCTGATTCTTCAGGCCGAGCAATGCTTTGGCGTGCCCGACGGAGAGCACGTCCTGCGCGACCCACGTTTGCACCTGCGGATGCAAATCGAGCAGTCGCATTGCATTTGCGACCGCCGCGCGGCTCCGGCCCACTTTCGTTGCGATCTCCTCCTGGGTCGTGCCGAACTCATCGGCCAGCCGCGCGTACCCATGTGCCTCCTCAATCGGATTAAGGTCGCTGCGTTGCAGATTTTCAATCAGCGAAAGCTCGAGCACTTCCAGATCGTTTGCGCTGCGAATGATCACCGGCACATCATTGAGTCCCAGTTCATGCGCGGCACGCCAGCGCCGCTCACCTGCAATCAATTCGTATCGCCCACCTGTCTGGCGGACGATCAGCGGCTGAATAATCCCGTGTTGCCGGATCGACTCGACGAGCTCTTGCAACGCTTCGGGAGCAAAATCTTTGCGCGGTTGGAATCGACTCGGCACCACGCTCGCGAGGCTGACCTGATAAATTCGCTCGCGCGGACCGATCTCCTCACGCGGTGCGTCCGTTGGCGTTGGTCGCGGTCCGATCAAAGCGCCGAGACCCTTGCCGAGACCGGTCTTCGCCATTGGGGCAGGCTATCGAAACAGGTTCTTGAACGCAAATGACAAGAGTGTCGCCAGTTGATTCCAAGGTGGCGGTGGAGCCATATTCTTGGTTGCGCTTGCTCACATGAACGTCTTCACGCTCGGCCATTCACCGGATCCGGACGATGCCTTTATGTTTTACGCGATGGCAACGAACAAAATCGACCTGCGTGGTTACAGGTTCGAGCATCGGCTGGAAGATATTCAGACGCTGAACGAGCGCGCGTTGCGCGGGGAACTGCAGATTTCCGCGGTCTCGATTCACGCCTATGCCTACATCACCGACCGGTATGCGTTGCTGCCCTGCGGTGCGAGCATGGGGGATGGATTCGGGCCAATCCTTGTCGGGAAAATCGGAAGGCTGAAATTCGAGATCCGAAATTCACATCACGATCTCGATCTTACAAAACGGTTGCGCGATTGTGTTATTGCAGTCCCCGGCCAGATGACGAGCGCGTATCTCGCGCTCCAACTTTTTATCGGAGAGTTCCACTTTGTGGTCGTGCCGTTCGATCAGATTTTCGACGCGCTCAAAGACGGGCGCGCCGACGTTGGCTTGATCATTCACGAAGGACAGCTCACGTTCGCGCAGGCCGGTTTTGAGAAGATTATCGACCTCGGCGCGTGGTGGAAGCAGCGGACGGGTTTGCCGCTTCCACTCGGTGGCAACGTCGTGCGGAAAGATATCCCGCCGGACACCCGCCACGATATTCTCGAGATCATTCGCGCGAGTATCGGTTTTGCTCTGGCGCACCGCGCCGAAGCTGTCGCACATGCATCAGCTTATGCACGCGACATGAACAAAGCCCTAACCGACAAATTCATCGGTATGTACGTGAATGAATATACGCGGAATTACGGCCAAATTGGGCGTGCCGCTGTGCGGCGCTTTCTCGGCGACGCGCGCGACGCTGGTTACATCAACAAAGCTGTCGACGTAGAGTTTGTCGATTGAAGCAGGCGCGCTGCGCTACTTCTTCGTTTTTTTTTGCACCTCTTCGGCTTTATTCACGACGAAGGTCTTCACGCGCGCAAATTCCTTTTGGAAACCGTTCGTGAAATCACGCGTCCCGTATTCAAAGAGGACGACGAAGCAGAACGTGAAGAAGAGAAACAGGACGAGCCAAAATAGCCCGCGCAGCACCGCCATGGCCGCAGGGTAACGTAGCCGCGCAGCACGGTCAACGCTTCATCGTCGCGTTCGCTCTGGCGCAATGCGATAAATGTTCTCCGATTCAGCGACCGCAGGCGTGACCTTGCAAACTTGGCGTTGAAGGTGCGAACCAAGCTGCGATGCTTCTCGGCCATGCGCGTGCCGCTGCTGGATCTGCAAGCGCAGTATCGCACGATCGGGCAGCCAACTCGCGATGCTATCGCAGAGGTGCTGGCGACGCAGCAGTTCATACTTGGCGGGAAAGGTCAACAGTTCGAGCAGGCGATTTGCCGCCTCCTCCGCGTGCCGCATGCGATTGGCGTTTCTTCTGGGACAGATGCACTCCTGGCCACGCTCATGGCCCTGCAGATCGGCCCGGGCGACGCGATTGTGACAAGCGCTTACAGTTTCTTTGCCACAGCCGCCTCGATCGCCCGCGTTGGCGCCACGCCGATCTTCATCGACATCGACCGGGCGACGTTCAACGTCTCGGTATCCGCATTGCGTCATTGGATCGGCAAACATTGCCGTAAATCAAACGGGAAGCTGCTCGCCCCGGGCGGAGAGACGATTTGCGCGGTGATGCCCGTTCACGTCTTCGGCTTGTGCTGCGAGATGGATGAGATCATCGCAATCGCGCGCGAACATGACCTGCTGGTGATTGAAGATGCGGCACAGGCGCTCGGCGCCGAATACCCGAGCAGCAACGAGCAGCCAAAAGCGGGCACAATCGGAGATGCGGGTTGTTTCAGCTTTTACCCATCGAAAAACCTCGGCGCGGCCGGAGACGCCGGATTGGTTGTGTGCCGCAACGAAGAGCTCGCGAAACGGCTACGGATTTGCCGCCATCATGGTATGGGCGGGGAGCGCTATCACCATGAGTTTATCGGGGGTAACTTCCGGCTGGACGAGATCCAGGCTGCGGTCCTGTATGTGAAGATTTCGTTTCTGGAGCAGTGGACTGCAGCGCGCCGTGCTGCGGCAGATTTTTATCGCGAAGAATTCGAGCGCCGCGACCTGATCAAAGAAATCACTCTGCCCGCGGAGCCATACCGCGATCGCGGCCTAACAAATAGCCATGTTTACCACCAGTTTGTCCTCCGCACACCCGATCGGGACAAGTTGCGCAATCACCTGAAGGAGCGCGAAATTGAAACGGCCATTTACTACCCGCTTGGTTTGCATGAGCAAAAGTGCTTCGCCTATCTGGGCTACAAACCTGGCGATTTTCCCGAAACCGAGCGCGCGGCGCGCGAAAGCCTTGCTCTGCCGATATACCCGGAAATCTCGCGCGAAGCGCAGACTTATGTGGTAAGTTCGATCGCGGAGTTCTTCGAGAGCTAGGACCGACGCGTTTGCTAAACGCGCGCCTTGCTGGCGGGCAACGCACTTGCCAGGCAAGCGGGCTCGGCCTATATGAACGCCCGCAAGCGAGGGTAGGTTCCGGAGTGGCCAAACGGGGCAGACTGTAAATCTGCTGGCTTTACGCCTTCGCTGGTTCGAATCCAGCCCTGCCCACTTTTCTTGCCAAACTGGCGTTTAGCGACGACGGCTTTTCGACCGCGACTTGCCGCGCGATGATGTCGATCTTGCGCGGCTTTGCCCTCCGCCTTTGCGCGACCCACCTCTGGATGGTCCACGCGCTCGGCTCCGTGCTTTTGTCCTCGCGCGCGGAGCTTTTGTTCGCCGCGATTTCCTCGAAACTTTGGTAGTGCGACGTTTCCTAGCCGGTTTGCGGGGCCGCGCCACGCGGCTCGCAGCTTTTTTCACGCGCGGCATCATCGGTCGCCCGGTTGCGGCCGTTTTTCCTGCGAGCGCGCCAACGGCACCGCCAACTGCCGCCCCCACCGGACCGGCAACACTACCAATCAAAGCTCCCGCCGCGGCACCTGCGGCCGGCTTCGAAATCGGCGGGACCTGAATGTTTTCAGATGATCGCTCGCCTTGATTTTGATTCGTGTCTGATTCGTCAGGCATAACTGTGTAACTCCTTTTGTTGTTTACTTACTAAACAGCTTCGAGCGACGCAACAACTATAGCTGCACTTACGGCTGCTTTCGTGAAGAAAAAAGCGCCCGATCGGTATCTGATCGGGCGCTTATCAAAATCTGTTGCTGAAAATTTAACGTCCGCGTCTTTGGCCACCCTCGCGGCGACCCCCACCGAATCGGCCGCCGCCGTAACCCCCGCCGCCATAGCCGCGGCCACCGCCGCCCGGGGGACGTTGCTCACGAGGTCGCGCTTCGTTCACCGTAAGCGGTCGGCCTTCCACCGTCTTGCCGTTGAACTGGTTGATCGCATTCTGCGCTTCCTCTTCTGTGCCCATCGTAACAAAGGCAAACCCGCGCGATTTGCCGGTGAATTTATCCTGCATGAGCATGACTTCCTGCACAGACCCAGCCTGAGAGAAGAGTTCCTGCAGCTCGTTTTCAGTCGTATTGAAGGAGAGGTTTCCGACGTATAATTTGTTGCCCATTGAGCTTACTGTGGAAAACGCCGCCAGGTCACTGTTCCCGTTTGCCGGATTTCAAATCGCCACTGATCAACTCAACTGACAATCCACCACGTTCCGAGCTGCTGTTTTCGCGTGAGGACAGTTCTAAAGTGCTTGGTCGGATAAAGCAACAGGAATCGCGCGCGGGTCTGGAGAGGCGATGGTGACATCTACCGCATCAAACGGGAAAAGGGACGCAGCCCGGGTCGCGCTTGTTGCAGCAGGGGTAATCAGCCCCCTTGGCTCCGGTTTGGCCCAAACGCTCGACTCCCTCCGGATGGCCCGAGACTGTGTCACTGCAGTAACGCGTTTCGCGGTCAACCAATGTCGGTGCAAAACAGCTGGCCAAGTGCAGGATCGCTGGCTCGAGCCAAGTCATGACCATCGGGGCGCCAAGCGTCTACATCGCGCCGCGCACATGATCATCGCGGCGATGCGCGAGACGCGCGCACTGGATGCCCAATTCTGGCCGGAGCTTACCATCATCGGCACCACCAGCGGCGGCATGAGCTTCGGCGAAGACTATTACCGGGCACTGCGCCAACGGCGAGACTTGCGCCGCGCAGCGCGCTGGATTGCGAATTACCCACCTCAAAAACCGATCATTGATGCGCAGGATGCAGTTGGGATTAGCGCGCCGTGTCAGGTCATCGCGAATGCCTGTGCTTCCGGCACAAACGCCATCGGTCATGCCTTTGAATGCGTCCGCGCGGGTCGGTATCAGCGCGTGCTGGCCGGCGGTTACGACGCCCTGTCGGAACTGGTATTTGTCGGGTTCGATTCGCTTCAAGCTTCCACGCCGGAAAAGTGCCGGCCGTTTGACCGAGACCGGAGCGGCATGGTCATCGGCGAAGGCGCGGCCATTCTGGCACTGGAGAACTTGGAGAGTGCGCGTGCGCGCGGCGCTAATGTTCTGGCGGAGATTATTGGTTACGGCATTTCAACGGACAACTTCCACCTGACGCAGCCAAATCCTACCGGTGCCGCTGCGCGGAAGGCGATGGAGAGCGCGTTGGTTGACGCCGGAATAACGTCAGGTGCCATCGATTATATTAACGCACACGGAACAGCGACGCCGCTCAATGATGCGGCCGAAGCTAAAGCAATCGAAGAGCTGTTCGGAGAGGTGCCAGTGAGTTCAAGCAAAAGCATGATGGGCCATTCGTTAGGCGCAGCTGGAGCGATAGAGGCGGTCGTGTGTCTGCTCGCATTACAGCATCAGTTTCTGCCGCCAAACATTAACTTTCGCGCGCCAGATCAGGGTGTGGATCTTGCGATCATAGCAAACCAGCCCAGACCGGCGAGATTGCGCGTTGTTTTGTCGAACTCTTTTGGTTTCGGCGGAACCAACGCATCTATCGTGATGCGGGAGTTCGACGAATGAGTCTCGGCGTCGCCGGTCTGGGATGGGTCACACCTCTCGGCAGCGGGATCGATCTTGTCTGGAACCGATTACTCACAGGCGAAGAAGCATCCGCCGAAACTCTTTCTGGAGAATCAATCGAGCGCTCTTACCCAGTGTTCCGCGTTCCGAACAAGGTTTTAGCTGGCCTGCCATCTCATCCACGTTTGCGGCGGGTAAGCCCGATATCGCGCTTCGCCGCGGCGGCGGGTTTAGAGGCTCTTGCTAACGCGAGGTTGAAGCTTGACGCAGACGAAGCGCAGCGAACAGCGCTGGTGTTCGCGATTTCCAATGGCGGAGTCATTTACACCAGACGATTTTACAACGACATCATCAGCTCTGGCGCACAGGCCGCAAGTCCGTTGCTGTTTCCCGAGACAGTTTTCAACGCGGCAGCCAGTCATCTGGCTGCTCTGCTGGACATTTCCGGCGCATCCTACACGATCGTTGGAGACGGAGCGGTCGGGATACTGGCGATGAAAATGGCGGAGGATTTAATGCTCGCCGATCTGAGTCTCGACTACTGTCTGGTGGTCGGCACGGAAGAAGTAGACTGGCTTTTATGTGACGCATACTGGCGCTGCCGACTACTGCGGAGTTCTCCTCCACTCGAGGTTTTCGGCAAGACCACCCGCGGAACCGTTCTGAGTGAAGGCGCAGGAGCGGTCCTACTCGCGCGCGATGCCTCAGTTATGCTGGACGCGACCAGTTCGGGTGGGGCTTATCGAAGTTGGCGAGAATCAAGGGAGCTTCTGCGCGAGATCATTCTCGA
The DNA here is from genome assembly GCA_035639455.1 of Chthoniobacterales bacterium. Lineage (GTDB taxonomy): Bacteria > Verrucomicrobiota > Verrucomicrobiia > Chthoniobacterales > UBA10450 > AV17. The sequence continues at coordinate 20,116 of DASQXY010000195.1, forward strand.
TCTCACAGCCGGCGACATTGGAGTTGTTGTGGCAAGTGCAAACGGGACATTCGTCGATCGAGCCGAGGCGGGCGCGATCAGGGAGAGCGTAGCAGATGGGTTAGTCTACACGGTTAAACCGGCCCTGGGCGAGAGTGTTGGAGCGAG
>DASQXY010000196.1:0-4988 GCA_035639455.1 Chthoniobacterales bacterium
ACAGCGGATCAATCGTCATCAGAAAGGCGCCGATATTGAAAAGCGGCGCGACGTTCAGCGCGATTACTGACCACGATGCCGCCGTTGCACTGAACAGCCGGCGCGCGAAATAAAAAAGGAGCAGGCTCGTTCCGGCGGCCAGGATAGGGCTAAAGAATCGGACGCCAAATTCGTTCGAGCCGAACACCGCCGTACTTGCCCGAATGACAAAAGCGATGCCGGGGCCCTTGCTGAAATATGCGGGCGCGAGGTGTTGCGACCACAGCCAATAATGCGCCTCATCAAACTCGAGATCGCTCGTCGGCAAGATGGACAATCGGACAACTGTGAGAACACTAATGAAGAGCCAGACAGTGCGCGTCGTGCTCATTCAGAGTAGCGCGAGCCCCCCGCCTTGCGGCGTTATTCGAGGTAAGCTGGAAGCTGGCACTACATTGGCGATCAAGCTCGGATGCCGCGCATACAATTGAGGCGCCCATCTTCGGACAGCCCGTTGCCACGCCACCTGCAGCGTAGCGAGCACGAGCAATGTTTCTCCGAGCGCAAGAAAGAACGTCGCCACAATGTCGCTCGGCCAATGAGCGCCGAGGTACACTCGCGAATAGCCGACCAATGTCGCAACGATCCAGTAGATCCACCCGCGCCGGTAAAAGAGCGTTAGACATAACGCGATCACGACGTTGTTGTCGACGTGCCCGGACGGAAAGGAAGGGCCAGACCGGTTTCGATCGGACGCGTCGGAGAAACGGACTGTCGGTTTGTTGAACAATGTCATGAAAGCAGGGCGCGCCCTGTGCAATTCAACGAGCCGCACGCTTTCCACCTGCTTTGGGCGATGTCGGTGCACAGCCTCCTTCAAAGCGTTCGTAATTGGTTCCGCCACCGACAACGTGATGAGCACGCAAAGGACACAGGCGCGCGCTTTAAAACTGCCGAATACAAGCATGAAAATTATGACGCCAATAAACACCGGTCGCCAAATCTCGGGGTTGCTCAGCGCGGCCATGAACAAATCCAGCGCCGGATTCGTCCACCGTTCGTTGATGAGATGGAAAAGGGTCTCGTCCAAAGCGAAAGTCGAAAGTTTTAAGTCTTAGGTTTTAACCCAGCAGTCTTCTACTTAAAACTTATCACTCGACATGATACGAGAAACACTCAGCGCGCTGTTTATTGGCGCGCTATTGCTTCAGGCCCAGCCACCTCCCCCGAGCGCGAAAGAGATTCTCGATTCTGTGCGTATGCTCGAGATACGCCAGCAACTCGATCTCGACGGCCAGCTGCGACAAAACGAGATTGTGGTTCCTTTTCACATCGCGCAAACCGGACCGGTCATCCGCTATTCCTTTTCCAATCCCGAAGAAGTTCTGCAGTTACGCCTCGGCGAGAACAGTTCGCGCCTTGATGTTGTCACCGACACGGCCACCGCAAAATTCGCGGTCTCGAAGTTGAACCAAAAAATCCGCGGGACGGCGATCACCTACGAAGACCTGGCCCTGAAATTTCTCTACTGGCCGGAAGCGCGCGTGCTCGGACAGGAAAGCGTCCGCACAAGGAATTGCTGGAAGCTGCAGTTGCGCGCCCCCTCGCGCGAGTCGCAGTATTCAAACGTGCTGTTATGGGTCGACAAGGCGAGCGGCGCGCTGATGCGCATGGAAGGATATGATTGGAATGGCCAGCTGACGAAACGCTTCGAAGTTGTTTCCGCGCAAAGGATCGGCAATCGCTGGTTCCTCAAACAAATGCGGATCGAAGAGCTGCAGCCCGGCACGAATCACGTCCTCGCGCGAACGTACCTGGAAATCAGGAAATAGCCTGCTTGTAGCAAAGGGCCCTGTCCGGTCGGCCATTTGACGGGCCAGAGCCGCGTGGCTATATTTCGTCGCGCGCGGCGTTCACGATTTCCGCGAAGCTACGCGGGTCGAGGCTGGCGCCGCCCACGAGTGCCCCGTCAATATCGGATTGGCCCATCAGCTCGCGCGCGTTGTCCGGCTTTACGCTGCCGCCGTACTGAATCCGGATCCGCTCCGCTGTCGTCTCATCCGACATGTTGCGCAGCGTCTCGCGAATGAACCCGTGCGCCTCCTGCGCTTGCTGCGGTGTCGCATTGCGGCCGGTGCCGATCGCCCAGACCGGCTCGTACGCAACAATAGTTTCCTGCAGTTCTTTTTCGGTCAGACCCGCGAGACTGCCGTGCAGTTGCATCGACAAGATTTTCTCAACATTGCCTCGCTCGCGTTCGTCCACCGTTTCCCCAATACAGACGATCGGCCGCAACGTCGCCTCGTGCGCGACGTGCACCTTGCGGTTCACGATCTCGTCGGTCTCGCCGAAATACTGCCGGCGCTCGCTATGGCCGATGACGACATAGCGCACGAGCAGATCCCGTAGCAACGCGGCGCTGATCTCGCCAGTAAACGCACCGTTCGGTTCCCAATGCATGTTTTGCGCGCCGACCTTGATGCCTTGCGAGGAACCGAGCGCTTCCATCACCTTCGCAATCGCCGTGAACGGCGGAAGAATGACCACCTCCACATCGGTGATATCGCCGAGGTCAAGCAGCAATGATTTCACGAACGTGCCCGACTCGGCCTGCGTCATGTTCATCTTCCAATTGGCGGCGACGATTTTCTTGCGCATTACTCTTTGTCCGTTAACGCCGCGACCCCGGGCAATTCCTTGCCCTCGAGTAACTCAAGCGATGCGCCGCCGCCGGTCGAGATGAACGTCATTTTCTCGGCAACGCCAGCCTCTCGAACCGCTGTCACGGTGTCACCGCCGCCGATGATTGTCGTTGCGCCGGATTCGGCGAGCGCTTCGGCAATCGCCATCGTACCTTCAGCGAAATCAGGAATCTCGAAGATCCCCACTGGTCCGTTCCAGAAGATCGTCTTGGCATTCTGGATTTCATCACGGTAAAGCGCGACTGTCGCCTGACCGATGTCGACTGCCTGCCAGCCATCCTCGATGCCATGTTTCTGCGACAATCGGCTCGTGTTCCGAATCGACGCACCCGCGCGGATCTCCCGTGTCACGACAACATCGATCGGCAGCAAAAATTTCACACCGCGCGCGTTTGCAAGATCGACAACTTCGCGGGCCAGATCGGTCTTGCCGGGTTCGATGCGACTCGCGCCGACCGGAACGCCCTGCGCTTGCAAAAACGTGTTTGCCATGGCGCCACCGATCAGGACGGCGTCCGCTTTTTCGATCAGAGCCTTAAGCACGTCGATTTTGTCCGACACCTTCGCGCCGCCAATGATCACCACAAAGGGCTTCGCGGGTTTATCAAGCCCCTCATGGAGATATTTCAACTCCTTCTCCATCAAGAAACCCATTACCGCCGGTGAGATGAACTTGGTTATGCCGACGGTTGAGGCATGCGCGCGATGCGCGGCGCCGAACGCGTCATTCACGTAAACCTCGCCAAAGCTCGCCAGCGCTTCCGCAAATTTCGCGTCATTCGCTTCTTCCTCCGGCTGAAACCGCAAATTCTCGAGCAGCGTTACATCGCCTTGTTTCATATCAACAATGATCTCTTGCGGGATTTTTCCGATCGTGTCGTGCGCAAACGCTACCGGATGGCCGAGCAAATTGTGCAAATAATCGCCGATCGGCCGGAGCGAGTATTTCTCAACCGGCTTTCCTTTTGGCCGGCCGAAGTGCGACATCAGAATCGTCTTCACGCCATGCTCACGCAGGTAATTGATCGTCGGCAGCGCCTCGCGAATCCGCGTATCGTCGATGATATCGATCTTCCCGTTGCGCTCCTCGATCGGCACATTGAAATCCACCCGCACCAGGACGCGTTTCCCGCGCACATCGACGTCTCGAATCGAAAGCTTCTTCACCATGGGAGGATTCGAGCGTTGGCGTGAAGGAGTGATGCGGCCGCGGAATTCATTACTCCACTACTCCATCACTCGAGTGGCGAAGTTTACTTCGCTAATAGCTCCAGCATCTCGACGCAGCGGTTGCTGTAGCCCCACTCGTTGTCGTACCAGCCGACGACTTTTACGAAGCGGTTGCCGAGCATAATCGTGAGTTTGCTGTCGAAAATGCACGAGTGCGAGTTGCCGATGATGTCATGCGACACGAGCGGCTCGTCACTATATTCGAGCACACCCTTGTAACGTTTATCGGAAGTGGCTTCCTTGAACGCGGCGTTGATCGTATCGACCGTCGCGTCTTTCTCCAGCATCGCGCTGAAGTCCGTGACCGAGCCGTCCGGCGTCGGCACACGAAATGCGCCGCCGTTCAGCCGCCCGCGCAATTCGGGAACGACTTCGCCAATTGCCTTCGCTGCGCCGGTGCTCGACGGAATGATGCTGATCGCGGCCGCGCGAGCGCGCCGGAGATCCTTGTGCGGAAAATCAAGGATGCGCTGATCGTTTGTGTAAGCGTGGATCGTGCTCATGAACCCGTGCTCGACGCCGAAATTGTCATTTAACACTTTCGCCAGCGGCGCGAGGCAATTGGTCGTGCAGCTCGCGTTCGAGACGATCGTGTGCTTGTCCGGATCGTAGATGTCGTCATTGATGCCGATGCACAGCGTGGCGTCTGGATTTTTTGCCGGCGCGGAAATCAGCACCCGTTTTGCGCCGGCCGCCGAAATGTGCAGCTCAGCTTTCTCCCGGTCCGTGAAATATCCGGTCGACTCGAGCACGACATCAACGTCGAGTTTCTTCCACGGCAGGTGACCCGGATCGCGCTCCTTGAAAACGCGGATCGGATGGCCGCGCACGATGATATTGTCCTCATCATAGCCGATCTCGCCGTCGAATTTCCCGTGCACCGAGTCCCATTTCAGTAGGTGCGCAAGCGTTTTGGTATCCGTCAAATCGTTGATCGCGCGGATGCACTCGACCTGTTTTTGTCTCATCGCGCGGAGCACGTTCCGCCCGATGCGCCCGAAGCCGTTGATAGCAAAGTTAGCCATAGGTAATGTCTCCGAACTTGGGATTGGGGCTGCCGATCAATCGTTCAGCAGC
>DASQXY010000197.1:0-3177 GCA_035639455.1 Chthoniobacterales bacterium
GTGATTGCGCGTTACCGCCGAGACGTTGAGCGAGCGTAACCAATCGTCGATCTCCGCGCTCGTGATAGTCGCGATAGGGTGGCCGTCGAACTTTTCCGCGAAGATATTTAGCCGACTAGGAAGGTCGCTCACGTGGCGCTCGAAGCGCCGTCTTTTTCCCTTTGCTGCGACAAGCTCCCTAACGAGTTGCGTTGCTGTGCATGATTTCTCGCTTGCTTTCAGGTGCGCAAGGTAGTGCGCGACGGCGTCGGTGATCGATGCGCGCATTGTGCTCATCGGGTGTCATTCACAAGTAAATTCCCGTTAAAGCGCGTTTTTTCGTGTTACAATGACACAGGCCCGAAAATCGCGATTTCCGTAGGTAAAATGGCGGTTTGAGAGGGCAAAAGCCGATGTGGCGGAATGGTAGACGCAACGGACTTAAAATCCGTTGGGCCGAAAAGGCCCGTGCCGGTTCGAGTCCGGCCATCGGCAGATGCAGTTGGACCGTGAATCGTTACATCAGCCGATTCAGGAATTGCGAATTACGATTCACGATTCTCTGCCAATCGTGGTAACGCTGTCTGGAAATGGAACGACCGCTTTTTCTTCCAATCTTGCTCGGAACAGCGCGCCAGGGGCGCGAGAGCGAGCATGTAGCGCGCTTCGTTTTTGAGCAGATGAAGAAGCGCGCGAGCGTGGAGACGGAGCTAATCGACGTGCGCACGCTTCCGATGCGACTCGACGATGCCGGTGAGCAAATGAAGGATCCGGCGTTTTCGGCGACAATCGAGCGCTGCGACGGGCTCATCATCGTGACGCCGGAATACAATCACGGCTATCCCGGGCTGTTGAAGCACGCACTCGATATGAACCTGAAGGAGTACATCCACAAAGCGGTCGGCATCTGCGCCGTGTCGGCGGGGCCGTTTGGTGGCGCACGCGTGATCGAAAACCTCTTATCTGTCATGCGCGAGCTCGGGCTGGTGATGATTTTCGAGGACGTGAATTTCGGAACCGTCAGCAAGGTTTTTGGTGATGCGGGCAACCTGGTTGACGAAGACTACGTTCGTCGGGTCGACAGGTTTCTGAACGAGCTGATCTGGATGGCGCGGGTATTGCGCCACGGGCGCGACAATATTCCGCCGGTATAGCAAATGGAGTAAGCCAAGTAGTGGAGTGATGGCTGGACGAGCGGCGAGCACGCGAATGGAACAGCTCGGAATCAAGGAATCCGATCTTGAGGAGATTTTTGCACGCGCTGGCGGGCCGGGTGGTCAGCACGTAAATAAAGTCGCGACGGCGGTCACATTACGACATCGACCGAGCGGCCTCAGCGTGACTGTGCAGGATTCGCGTTCGCAGGCGCAGAACCGCAAGCTCGCGCGCGAACGCTTGGTTAACCTGATCGAAGCTCGACAACGTGCCAAGCGGGAAACAGAAATCGCCGCGCGCGAAAAGGAGCGCCGACGCAAATCGCCGCGACCAGCGGTCTTAAAGAAGCGGATTCTCGAGTCAAAACGCCGACGCGCCGAGCTGAAGCGACAGCGCGCACGGATCGTCGGCTAAAATCGCGCCGTATCGCTGCAGAGGCAAAAGCCGCTAGGGTCGGCACAGTTCCCGCTACATGGGTCCAGCAGCATCATGGCCAGGCGTGCAGATTCGGTGGTCGGGATCGATTTGGGCAAGCATGCGTTCAAAGCGGTAGCGCTGCGGCGCAAAAGCGATGCCCGGCTTATCCTGACGAATTTTGCCTCACGCACGGTACCGGAAGAATTCGCCTCAGTCGACGAGCTGGCGCACGAACTGAAGGCATTGCTCAAGGAGCTGGGCGGCAGCACCAAAGCATGTGCGGTGGCGGTATCCGATCCCAACGCTCTGTTGCGCATTATCGAACAGCCGGATACGCCGATTGATCTGCTGCGCAGCGCGCTACGCCTGAATGGCCTCGTGGTGCTCCACCAGGAGTGCAAAGACTTTGTGCTCGACGTCGCGCCGGTGAATGTAAACGGCAGCGCGACCACCGCCGTGGAAGCGCCCGCTTCGTCGCGAGCCGCGGCAACGGCGGTGGTGACACAGACGAAATATCTCGTCGGTGGAATGCTGCGCGATAAAGTGAAGCAGATCTCCCAAGCGCTCACAAAAACGCATGTCTCCGCGAAACTCTTGCAGCTCGCGCCGGTCTGCTCGTTCAATGCCTTCGAGGTCGCGTACCCGGAAATTTTTCATCACGAAGCGTTCATGCTTTTCGACATCGGCCATTTGCAAGCGACGGTGCTGGTCGGCAGCAAGGGCGAACTGGTGCTGGTACGAAGGATTGATTACGGCGGAAAAGCTTTGATGCAGGCGCTCACTGCCGACGGCGCTATCGAGCAGGATGCCGCCTGGACGCTGTTCGAGCAGGGCGATCCGGGGATGAGCGACATCTGTCGAGCGTCACTCGCCCGGCTCGCGATTGAGGTTCGGAACTCCATCGGCTTTTTCGAGGGACAACGTGAGGAAAGTATTCATCGCCTGTTCGTTTCCGGTGGCTTGGCCCGGCTTGAAGCAATTCTCCAAACGTTGAGCGATGAACTTGGGCTGCCCTGCGAAATTTGGGATCCATTTGAGACATGCGAGGTCGCGTTGCCGGCGGCCAAGCGCGAGGCTCTGTCGCGCGAATTTGTGTCGCTTAACGTGGCCTGCGGCGCGGCCTTTGAATACCTGCGAGGGTGAACGGCGTGGCCCTCCATCTTAACCTCCTCCGCGAGGAGATTCTGGAACAGCGCCAGCGCCAGCGCGATCCGCTGAAGCTCGGTTTGCTCGCGCTCATCGGCTGCGGCGCGCTCATGTTCATCTATTATTCCTGGAACGGATATCGCACGCTGGAGATTCGCAGTCGCTTGGGCGCGATCGAGCACAGCTGGTCGAAAATGGAACCCAGCGTGACAGCGGCGCAAAAGAAGGTCACAGAACTGCAGGCGCTCACCAAAACAGTCCACGCGCTCGATGATTACACCGAGAATCGGTTTTTCTGGGCACCGGTGCTGGAAAAGATTGCTCGCTGCGTCGCGCCAAACACGCAGCTGACCAGTATGGACGGAACAGTCGACGAGGCGAAAGGCGTAACTATCACGATTGAGGGCCTCGCCGCCGGGCGCGAGCCACGCGCTGCAGCCGAAGATCTACGCCAAATGCTGAGCGAGCAGCTGGGGCACG
>DASQXY010000198.1:0-11903 GCA_035639455.1 Chthoniobacterales bacterium
CCCCGCCGAGCGGCTTGGATTGATGATCCACGACATTCAAACGCCGATCATTCTCACCCAATCGTGGTTGGCGGACCAGCTTCCGGGCCAGACCGTTCCCGCGACATTAATATCGCTAGACCGGGAAGGTTTTGCAGATGAAAGCGACGCGAACCTGGGTCATACCGCCCGAGCCGGAGACATGGCTTACATCATGTACACGTCTGGATCGACCGGCGTACCAAAAGGCGTCGTGATTCCACATCGGGCGGTCGTTAGGTTAGTGAAGAATACGAACTACGCTTCTTTTTCACCTAACGAGACGTTTCTCCAGCTCGCGCCCATCTCATTCGATGCATCGACTTTCGAGATTTGGGGGCCGCTCCTGAACGGTGGCAGACTGGTGGTGATGCCGCCTGCGCCGCCAACACTCGAGCAGATTGGCCGGGCGATCGCGGAAAACGGCGTCACCACATTGTGGCTCACTGCGGGCCTCTTCAACGCCATGGTCGATGAGCGCTTGGATGATTTGCGTCCACTGCGTCAGTTGCTCGCCGGCGGCGATGTTCTCTCGGTCTCGCACGTCTGCAAAGCCCTCCGGAGTCTGAGAAATACGCGGCTGATCAATGGCTATGGACCGACAGAAGCGACTACTTTTGCGTGTTGTCATACGATCGATCGAAACGCACGATTCGATCGCTCTATCCCAATCGGCAAACCGATCGCCAATACAACTGTTTATATTTTAGACTCGCGGTTGACACCCGTCGCACTCGGCGCAGCTGGCGAACTCTGCATCGGTGGCGACGGATTGGCGCTTGGCTATTGGCGCCGCGATGATTTGACGACGGAACAATTCGTCGCCGATCCGTTCAGCCGCGAGCCGGGCGCGAAGCTCTACAGAACCGGCGATCTGGCGCGCTGGCGTGACAATGGCACAATTGAATTTCTCGGCCGGACGGATAACCAGATCAAGCTCAGCGGTTTTCGGGTCAACCCGGGCGAAATCGAAGCCGTACTGAAACGGCAGCCACACGTGCTCGACAGTGCCGTGGTCGTTTGCGAGTCGGTGCGAGCCGAGAAGCGGCTCGTTGCGTACGTCGTTGGATCGACATCGACCGAAAAATTGTTTGCTGCGCTGCGTAAATCACTGCCTGCTTACATGGTGCCGTCCGCGATCGTGATGTTGCCGATGCTGCCGCGCACGGCCAATGGCAAACTCGATCGAAATGCGCTGCCACCGCCGAGTTTCGGACCGGAAGAATCGGTGTCCTCTTCTTCTGCTGCGCCAGTAGCCATATTGGAAAAGAAACTCGCCGCGATTTGGGCGGGAGTGCTGGATGTCGATAGCGTAAATGCGCACGACAGCTTCTTTGAGGTCGGCGGGCATTCCCTCGCGGGGTTGCGCGTGGCGAATCAATTGTCGGAACTGTTGGGGCAGCGTCTGTCACCCACCATCTTCCTTCACGCGCCGACGGTTGCCACGATGGCGGAGCTGCTGCGGACGAAATATCCGGGCGCCGTGTCGCGCTGGATTGGCCAATCTAGTAGCGGCGAAAGCAATCGAATCATTTCAGCGGAGCGGCCGCTGCCGCCTGTAGGTCCGGTCAATCGCGACTCGCGTCGAAAACTGCGATCGCTCCGCTAAGTATGCCTGTCGCAGTGTTGGAGTGTCAGAGAGCGCCGGTTGTCCTGCCTAAGGAGCGTCGGTTGAAGGAGCAAGAGGTCTTGGAATTTCCCGCCACCCTGGCCCAGCGGCGCTATTGGTTGCTGCATCAAGTCAAGCCAGGAGCGGATCGCGCCTTAAACATGACGTTGCCCGTCCGTTTGCGCGGCCCGCTGGATCGCGCAGCGCTCCAAGCCGCGCTGAACGAAGTCGTCGCTCGCCACGAATCATTGCGCACTGCTTTCACGGTCCATCGCGGCGAGTTGCAGCAGCATATCTCGCAAACCCTGGTGCCCGATCTGCCATTCAGTGAAGCGGCGACTCACGCGGAAGAACATCGCGGCAAGTTTGTGGAGACAGTCGCGCGAGAAGAAGCGCAATTGCCATTCGATGTCCAGACCGGCCCGTTTATGCGCGCGCGGCTGCTGCGGTTCAACGAGTTCGATCATCTTTTGTTGCTCACGATTCATCGCCTCATCTCTGATGAATACAGCAATGATGTTCTCGTCCACGAGCTGTGCGCTTGCTACGCCGCTTTCGTGCAGGATAGAGAACCGGTCCTGCCGAAGCTTCAACTTCAGTTCGCGGATTACGCATATTGGCAACGGGAGCACCTAGCGGCGAACGATTTTGCAGCGCAACGCGAATACTGGCAGGGGCAGCTCAGCGGCAATCTGCCCGCTCTGTACCTGCCGTCTCGACGCCCGCGCTCAACGAGCAATAGGGCAGCTGCCGCGTGTTGCGCGCGCGTTCTTCCCGCGAAACAGGTGGACGCCGCAAGGGCACTCGCCGCGCGGCATGGCGCGGCGCCGCTAGTCGTCTTCCTGGCGCTGTTCGATGCGTTGGTTTATCGGCACACCGGCCAACGCGATTTTCTCGTGGCTGTCCCCAGCCCGAATCGCGAGCACAAAGGCTTCGACGCGCTGATCGGCCCGCTCGCGAATGCTTTGCTACTGCGCGCCGAGCTACGCAATGAGGCCAGTTTCCTTGACCTGATCCATCGCGTCGGTCGCACAACCCTCGATGCTTTTGCGAATCAGGATGTGCCATTCGAATTGCTCTTGGATGATTTCCAAAGTTCGCAACTTCAGGTCAGCTTTGTCTATCGATTGCTCGCCGCGGAGCCGATCACTTTGCCCGGTAATTTGAAGGCTGAACCGCTGGCGCGCGTCAGCGGCGGCACGTTGTTTGAGTTAAGCGCGGCAGTAGTCGTGCGGAAGGAGCAAACTCGCTTCGAACTGGAATACGATCCTGCGCTGTTCGATCGAGAGATCATCGTGCAAATCTTGAGCGATTACGAGGCATTGTTGCGAGAGCTGATCGCCGATCCTCAGCGCGCCATGCCGACTCCGCGAATATTCGCTCCCGCGAGTGAGGCTTTCGAATGCGCTCGACCTGCGACTGCTCAATCGGTGTCTCCCTATCTCGGTCTCCAATTGCAACTCGTCGCTATCTGGCAAGATCTGCTAGGCGTGCCGCGGGTCGGGATTCGTGACAACTTTTTTGATCTGGGCGGCAATTCACTGCTGGCGTTACGGATGTTGCAACGCGTCGAGAATATTTGTGGCAAACCAATTCTGCCATCAGCTTTCGCCAGCAATCCAACCGTGGAAACCTTGGCGGGGGAGATTGCGCGCGAGGCAATCGACGAATCCTTGCAACTGCTGGCCGTGCACGAAAGCGGCTCGCGCACGCCCTTTTTCTATTTTCACGGCGATCTTTTCGGCGGCGGATTTTATGCTTTCAAGCTCTCCCGCGCGCTGGGAACGGACCAGCCGGTTTACGTTTTGCCGCCGATCGATGTTCGTGATCTGCCCGAGCCGCCGAGCATCGAGCAGATGGCGGCATCGCATTTACAGGCAATTCGCGCAGTCCGTCCGCACGGCCCGTACGTCATCGGTGGATTTTGCCTCGGCGGAATCATCGCCTACGAGCTGGCACAACAGCTCATCGCCAGCGGCGAGACGGTGGAAATGCTGCTGCTCATCGATGCTGAGCCCGAAGACAAGACGTTACGGACGCTGCGCTGGATGTGCGAAACGTTGGGCCGACGGATTCGATGGAACGAGCGCGTGCAGATTGATCGTTTCCGCGAATGGGCGTTGCTTCGCACCAAGTTCTTGCTGTGGCGCAGGCTCGGTCTGCGAAAAAAGCTCCACTCGGCCATGCGCCAAATCCTCAAACGCACGGTTCCGGGATTTCTTCGCGGTCGCGCCAGGAATTCCAGCGCACAAGACGAGCAGGCACGCGATGTGCCTACTACCTTTCTCTGGGCAGCGGCAGCCTATCGCCCGAGACCCTATCGCGCGCCCATGGCCGTGCTTCTCTCGCAAGATTTGATGGAGCGCGGCGATTGTCTTGCGCGGGCATGGCAGCGGCTGGCCGACAAAGCTGTCGTGCATCCGCTGCCGGGCAACCACCTCGAGTGCATCACCGCCCACGTGGATACGCTCGCCGAGAGGATCGATCAGTGTCTGCGGAATTTGGCGGCGCCCGGTTCGCTAGACAGACCCAGGAATGAAAACTGACGAGGATACCTTGCGTCATTTACGGTGCGTCGATTCGCTGGGGCCGGATGCGCGTAGTCCCAAACTGAGGACTTCTGAAAATCAACTGATGTCGCAGAAAGCACCATTGTCGGTTCTAGTGCCGGTAAAGAATGAGGCGGCGAACCTGCGGGATTGTTTGGCGAGTGTGGCCTTTGCGGAGGAGATCGTGCTAATCGATTCAGGTAGCGCGGATGCGACAGCAAAGATCGCCACGGAGTTTGGCGCGGAAGTTGTCCAGTTTCGTTGGAACGGATCGTTCCCACGCAAAAAGAACTGGGCACTGGAGAACGTGCGGTGGCGCTACGAATGGGTGCTGATTGTTGATGCCGATGAGCGGGTCACGCCGGCGCTGCAGAAACAGATCCGAAAGGCGATCGAGCGTCGTGACGTGGACGGATTTTACTTGAATCGGCGTTACTGGTTTCTCGCCGGCTGGATCAATCACTCCGGTTACTTCCCCAGCTGGAACTTGCGGTTATTCCGGCATGCCAAAGGACGCTATGAGCGATTCGAAACTACCCCTGGTGCGGATTCGGGTGACAACGAAGTACACGAGCATGTGCTCCTCGACGGACGCGCCGAGTATTTAAGCGAACCGATGGAGCACTACGCTTTTCCCGATATCGCCAGTTTTGTCGAGAAGCATAACCGTTACTCAACATGGGAAGCGCAGGTGCGTGAACAGTGGCGCGACCGCGGCGAACGTCTGAGTGGTAACCTACTCGGCACGCCGATCCAGCGCAGGCGGGCGCTGAAACTCGTGACCCTGCGTATGCCGTTTCGGCCAACCCTGCGCTTCTTTTATCATTACGTGATTCGGCAAGGCTTTCGCGACGGCTACCGCGGTTGGGCCCTAAGCCGGCTAATGGCCTGGTATGAACGACTGATTGCGTTGAAGACGCGAGAGATCAGGCGAAACGCTCGACCACTGAGAAGCTGAAAAACTGCTAGAACCGCCAGCGACGCGAAGCCTGTGATCCAGGAGTGCTTCTCGATGAATGATGATCTCAGCTCGGCATCACCTTATTTGTGGGCAGCCAGATACGTTGAAATAAGCCTGACGTTCTCGAAGACGCGGTTATTGTCGATCTTATGATGGCTCCACAGGTGCTGGCCGGGAAAACTGGCGTTGTGTTCGGTGTCGCCAATAAGCGCAGTATCGCGTGGGCAATCGCGAAAGCGTGGGCTGCCGCCGGCGCCACATTGAGCTTCAATTATCAGGGCGAGCGGCTAAAGGAAAACGTCGAAGAACTCGTCAGTGAGTTTGGCGAAGAGGCGCCCCTGTTTCCGTGCGACGTGTCGCGCGACGAGGAGATCAAAAGATTTTTCGAGCAGGTGAGGGGCCAAACATCAGTCGTCGATCTTCTGCTGCATTCCATCGCGTTCGCTCCGAAGGAAGCATTGGACGGCGATTTCCTGAACACGACACGCGAGGCGTTTCGCGTTGCCCATGATGTCAGCGCCTACTCGCTCGTGGCGCTCGCGCGTGAAGTCGCACCGCTCATGATCAACGGTGGCAGCATTGTCAGCATGACTTACTACGGGTCGGAGAAAGTCGTCCCGCATTACAATGTCATGGGCGTGGCGAAGGCGAGTCTGGAAGCAAGCACGCGTTATCTCGCTTACGACCTCGGGCCAAAAAGAATCCGGGTGAACTGCATCTCGGCCGGGCCGGTGCAAACGCTGGCCGCGCGCGGTATCAGCGGCTTTACGCAAATGCTGAAGCACTATCAGGAGCGTGCGCCATTAAAGCGCAGTTGCGATCCAGATGAGCTCGGTGCGACCGGTGTATTTCTCGCCAGCGACGCCGCGGCCGCGATCACCGGTCAAGTGATCTACGTGGACGGCGGTTACCAAATCATGGGAATGTAAGCTGTCATCCTAAACGAAGTGAAGAATCTCACATCACCTGTCCGATCACGCGTGCGAATTTGTGTGTCGCAATTGAGGACCGTGAGATCCCTCGCCGTCTACGCGGCTCGGGATGACGACACGCCAAGAACAAGATCAACGCCATGATCGCGCGGATTTGGCACGGCTGGACCAAACGAGCCGACGCGCAGACCTATGAGGCGCTGCTGCGCGAAGAAATCTTCCCCGGCATCGCAGCGCGGACAATCAATGGGTATCGCGGCGCGGAGTTGTTCATCAATGAAGACGGTGATGAAGTGGAGTTCGTCACACTACTGCGCTTCGATTCGACGGCAGCGGTGAAGGAATTCGCGGGCGCCGACGAGGGCAAACCGGTAATTCATCCGAAAGCCGAGGCGCTCCTCGTCCGAATGGACGAGCGCTCACGCCATTACCGGATCGCGGTCGCACGGGAATTGTAGGGCAGGCGGACCGCCTGCCGTTGGTTCGTTTGGAAAGCGAAACGCTTGCCCTACACCTGACCTGCGCGAGTTTGCGACGAAATGGAACTCGCCTCCCAATTATGCGAGCTACTCGGCAGGGACATCGTTACCGACGACTCAGACACGCTCGCAGCCCATAGTGGCGACAAGTGGTTCGCGGCCGAGACGCCGCAAGTGGTCGTGTTCGCTAGATCGACATCTGACGTTGTCGAGCTGTTGAAATTCGCTTCGTGCCAGAAAATTCCGGTCACGGCGCGTGGCGGCGGTTATGGTTACGTCGGTGGCTGCGTGCCGGCGCGCAAAGGAATTGCGCTCTCGCTTGTGCGGATGAACCAAACCAAGCAAATCAGTTTCAGCGACGCGATTGCAGTCGTCGAGCCCGGTGTGTTAACCGCCGACCTGAAAGCGGCAGTGCGCGCGCAGAAATTATTTTATCCGCCGGACCCCGCGAGCATGAAAAACTGCACGGTTGGTGGAAATGTCGCCACCAACGCGGGAGGCCCGCGTTGTTTAAAATACGGCGTCACGCGCAACTACGTCACCGGCCTTGAGGTCGTGCTCGCGAGCGGCGAAGTCCTGCGCACGGGCGGGCGCGTCCACAAAAACAAAACCGGATTTAACCTCATCGGCTTATTCGTTGGCTCAGAGGGCATGTTAGGCATCGTCACTGAGATCACCTTGCGCTTACTCCCACTCCCGCCCGCGCGCGCGACCTTGTCGGCCGCATTCACGAAGATGTCGCAAGCTGCCGCGGTCGTGAACGAAATTTTTGCGGCTGGGTTTTTGCCCTCTGCACTGGAGATTGCGGATAGCTTTACGCTTGAAGCTGCCCGCGACAAAATCCCGAAAACCTTCGGGATTGTGCCGCCGGGCAGCGCGCATCTGCTGGTCGATCTTGATGGACAGGAGGAGAGCGTCCGCAATGAAGCCGCGGCCGTACGCGAATTGCTCGCTCGCAAGAATCCCAACGCGCTGGAGATGGCGACCGGGGAAGAAGATTGTGAAAAGCTCTGGGCCCTGCGCCGTGAATTTAGTGAATCCCTGCGCGCGACCGGCCTAACGAAATTGAATCAGGACGTGGTCGTGCCACGCAGCCATATTGTCGACCTGGTCGAATTCGCCGAGAAGCTGCAGGTGAAACATGGGTTTCCGATCGCCTGTTTCGGCCATGCCGGTGACGGGAATGTGCACGTCAACATCATGGCTGATCATTACAACCGCGACGCTGCTGTGCGCAAGAAAGTCGAGCGGGCGCTGGATGACTTGTTCGCGCAAGTCTTGGCGTGGGGTGGAGTGATTACCGGCGAGCACGGCATCGGTCTCGCAAAGAAGCGCTGGTGGCCAGAGGCGACCAGCGACGTCTCGCGTGAGCTACATGCAAAAATCAAGCGTGTGCTTGATCCCGATAACATCCTGAATCCCGGCAAATTTCTGGACTGAGGGATCCACCTTTTCAAAGCGTCGCGAACCGCTGGAACGCTGGGACAATTGGAGATGGGCGAGCCTCGCAAATTGCTTGACGGAAGCGGCTTCGCGGCCACGTTCCCGGCCATAGGGGCAGTTGAAAAGCGAGCTGCGCTCTACACGCACTCGCGTTGCCTGAGCCGAATTAACAAGAAAGGGCAACCTGTTCGCGCAGCGAACGTTGTGCTGAGGGCAAGCATGAAACCAGGAACCATTACCCACACCGTTGGCGTGTTGTTGTCATCGATCTCGTCTCTATTCGCGCACTCCGCAGCGACAGATGCTGAAATGGCGAAAGTGAAGATGAGCAAAAAATCCGAGGGCTCGCGCGAACGTGATGGCATGCTCAGCCTGGGTTCGATCATGTTTCCGCCGGGTCATTTGCTTTCGCGATCCCCGCCCACGCCGCAACACGAAGGTCGTTATCCGTGGAAGTGCAACATCGTGACTACCGTGTTCTGGATCGGCGAGGAGCCCACGGCCAACAACCCGGCGCCGAACCGCGCTAGCTCGTGGGACAAGCAATGGACGAAAAGCTACGGCGGATTCGACGATCCAAATCCGGCGCATCGGCGCGATTTTATTCCAGTAAAATTTGTGCCTCAGCAGAATCCGTTTTACTGCGCATTGCCCTACAACGACAAAGCCGGAACCGGCCATAAGCCAGAAGCGCCGCACGTTGTGCCGTGGTTCAACGAAGCGTATCAAGGGCCGGGCGTGTCGACATGCAAGGGCCGATGGGTTGAGATCCGCAAAGGCAACCGTATTGCCTATGCGCAATGGGAAGATGCCGGGCCCTTTCGCACGGATCACTGGCAGTACGTTTTTGGCGACGAGCGACCAAAACCCAATCTGAATAAAGGTGCCGGCCTCGATGTCTCTCCGGCAGTGCGCGATTATCTCGGCCTCGGCCCGATGGACGTGACTGACTGGCGGTTCGTCGAGTTCAGCGAAGTGCCGCACGGGCCGTGGTCCAAGCTCGGTGAGAACAACAGCTTCGTGATCAACGACCGGCAGCACGGTCAACTAGTAGCCCAAGCCAAACCACCTGGCGGTGCCCGGCACCCTACGCTCGAGTAGCAGGTCGCGACCGGGTGAGACCCGCATGCATGATATTAGCGCGGTTTGTTTCTCGCAGCGGCTTGGTAGCGCTCCTTTTCGCCGGACTGACGCCGGCTGTCGCACAATCCGATGCCGGCGGGAAGCTTCTTACCGGCAAAGCGGCGATGGGCGATTGGACCAGCGACGCGCCCGGTGTCCGTCGGAAGATCACGATTAATGACTTGCCGCCGCCGGGAAATAACGCGCTCGCGATCAACCCGCCACGGGTGGTGCACCGTCCCTCGGGCGCGCAATTGCATGTCCCTCCGGGATTCAAGGTCGACATGTTCGCAAGCGGGTTTCGCGATCCGCGCTTTCTGCTTGCTGCGCCGAACGGCGACATTTTCATAAGTGAGAGTCGCGCCAATCAAATCAAGGTGATTCGCGGCGCCCGTGCTGAGTCAGTGCAGGTGTTTACCGAGAACGGATTGAATAAGCCATTCGGGCTCGCGTTTTATCCACCCGGCGACGATCCGCAGTTTCTCTATGCGGCGAACACAGATGGCGTCGTTCGATTCCCGTATCGCAACGGCGATTTGAAAGCGCGCGGCCCCGCGGAAAAGCTTCCGGCCAAGCTCTCCGGCGGCGCAGGTTTTCTGCGCAGCGGCGGCCATTGGACGCGCGATATCGTGTTCTCGCCCGACGGCAAAAAGATGTATGTCTCGATCGGCTCGCGTTCGAACAAATCCGATGACGCTCGCGAATCCGATCGCGCGCGGATTTTCGAATTTAACCCGGACGGCACCGGTCGAGGCGTGTATGCGTGGGGAACTCGGAACGCTGTCGGTATCGCGTTTCGCCCCGGCACGAATGAGCTTTGGATGAGCACAAACGAGCGTGACGAGCTCGGTGAAGATCTAGTGCCTGATTACATCAGTAGCGTGCGACCGGGCGGCTTCTACGGCTGGCCGTGGTTTTACCTCGGGGACCATGTCGATCCCGATTACAAGGGCAAACATGTCGATCTGGCCAGCAAAGTGATCGTGCCGGACGTGCTGGTGCAATCGCATTCGGCGACACTCAACCTCTGCTTCTACACCGGTGACCAGTTTCCCATCGAATACAAAGGCGACATCTTCGCCGCCTTTCATGGCTCATGGAATCGCAACAAGCGTACTGGCTACAAAGTTGTTCGCGTCCCATTCGATCATGCGACGGGAAAAGCGCGCGGCGAGTATGAAGATTTCGTGACGGGTTTCGTCACACAAGACGGGCAGGTTTGGGGTCGACCGGTCGGGATTACTGTCGCAAAAGACGGCGCACTGCTCTTCAGCGAAGACGGCAACGACACGATCTGGCGCGTAAGTTACGAGAAGTAATCCCTCGGCGACTTACCGCCGCATCGCCGGCGCCGGCGAGCTCTGCGCGCGTGGGCGTTGGTCGTTCACCGTAGAGAACGCAAAGAACAGACCGAACAGGCAGCCAAGAATAATTAGGAAAAGAAACGCGAAGCTCATCGTGCGCGCGTTTCGCCGGCGCGCGCCAGCTTCCTTCCAAGCCACGCGTTTTTGCGCGAGCTCCAATTCGAGCAGGCGCGTCAGCTTTTCCGCCTCAGTCTGCTTTGAATTGGTCGCGGCGTCGTCTTCGGTCATGATGAGCAAAAATTCCGCAAATCCCATGCCGACGCGCCGAAAACTAGCCGCTCACATTGTGCCGATGCTTGTGTTCGTCACGCTAATGGCCATCAACACAGCCGCGCACAAAGCCGAGAGTCGGATTCCACCGGAGTTCTGGGTTTATCCGGCGCAAACGCTCCTCTGCGCTGGGTTCGTCATGTGGTTCCGACGCGAATATGAGCTTGAGCGGCCAAGACGACTCGCATTCGTGGCTCTGGTTGGCGTGGTGGTATTCATGGTCTGGATTTCGCCGCAGGTGTTCTTCGGAGCCGCGCGGCGGAGTGCTGGCTTCAATCCCAATCTGCTCGAGACGCCTGCCATCTACTGGCTGGAACTGACTCTGCGGTTCGCCCGACTCGTCATTGTTGTGCCGTTCGTTGAGGAGATTTTTTGGCGCGGTTTTCTGTTGCGATTTTTAATCGAGGATAACTTCGATCGAATCCGCTTTGGCGCTTTCTCATGGTTCTCGTTTACCATAGTGACGCTTGGGTTCGGTCTGTCTCATTCGGCTGCCGACTGGATTCCCGCGCTAATGGCCGGCGCAGGCTACAACGCCGTCGCCTATCGCACGAAAACTCTCTCTTCCTGCATCTTTGCGCACGGGCTGACGAATCTGCTTCTCGGCGTTTGGATCATGCAGAGCAAACAATGGGGGTTCTGGTAAGCTCGATCGAGCTCATTCTAAATACGTCGATATCATCGCTATTCGTGTCAGCGACCAAGTGGCACCATCTGTGCTGCCTGAAGAGCCGATGCACGCCACGTTTTTCCAAAAGGTGATCCTCTGTGCGATCGCAGGATTCCTGGCCGCCGCCATTTTGGAATGGGCGAAAGTGTTTGTCGAAGGGGCGGACGACGCCCTGAACAAAGGCTACAAGCATCGTGCCGTGCTCGATCTGAACCACTGAGCCGTTGTAGTAGGTGCCGCCGTTCGGCAGGCGGCAGGCCAAGACCGGGGCCGCTTCCACAGGGGCTTTTAACGACGCCCAAACACAATTGCCGCTGTGCGCCGGTGCACGTAGTCTGCCTTACCGGCACATGAAAATCGGTTACGCCCAGATTAACCCGACGGTCGGGGATTTGAAAGGCAACGCTGAGAAAATCCTCCATACCTACGAGCGGCTGAGCGCGAAGGGCGCGCAACTGATTTTGACACCGGAGCTGGCGGTTCCCG
>DASQXY010000199.1:0-2490 GCA_035639455.1 Chthoniobacterales bacterium
AAACCGCGCGGGTCTTCGCCTTCGGCGATCAGCTCGCCGATCGGTTTGCGCAAAAAAAGCGAGCGAAACACCGCGCGATGGTATGGCCACTCGACTTGCGAGGGTCAACGAAAATGTCTTCGCGATTCAAGTTGGCGCGCCAGTAGCTGCAAAGATTGGCATGTTGGTTTTCAGCGCCGCCAATCTGTTCGCCGGGTTAATCTTCGGTTCGATCGGCTTCGTCGCTTTCGTCTATGGCAAACGCATGCATCTGTGGACGCCGATGCTCTGCGGCATCGCGCTTATGATTTACCCTTACTTCGTAAACAATGCATTGGCCCTTTGGCTGATCGGCGTGGCCGGCACCGGTATATTGTTGTTTCTCTGATAGACGCATATCTCTGGCTCCAATAAAATCGGCCGCGCATGGCCGATGAACCGGAGAAGGTCATCCTCGGCGACACGGCGATCTCTGCTATCGAGCAGCCCCGCCGTTTTTTCCTCCAGCGGAAAAATCGACGTCCGCTGCTGACGCATTGCGAAAACTGCGGCGCGCAGTTGCAGGGCCACTGGTGTGCGCAATGCGGCCAGGCGGCAATCGATTACCGCCGGTCTTTCCGCCATGTCATTGTCGATGTCCTCGATTCGTTTCTAAACTGGGATTCAAAATTTTTCGCTACGGTTCTTTGGTTGATCCTGCGTCCATGGCATCTCACGAACGAGTTCCGCGCCGGACGGCGTGTGCGTTACGTGCACCCGCTGCGACTTTATCTCCTCGCGAGCATTCTGTTCTTCTTTGTCGTGAGCAATTGGGCTCGCTCTATTCATCTCGACGCGAGCAAGATTTCCCCCGAACAACGGGCTGAAGTGATTGCCGAGTTGAAGAAGGAAAACCTGCCAGCAGAGATGCAGGCGCGGTTGGACACAGAGCTTAACCGCTCAATATCTGGAGGCCTTCAAGCGACGCCCTCAGCCGCACCGGTCGTCTCACCCACCCCGGCGCCCAATGAGCAAATGTTCCTGCAATTCGATAAACCTGCATCGGATTCGTTAGGCAAGTGGCTGGAAGCGCGCGCCAAGGAAAAAATGGGTGAACAGGGCACAAAAATGGGACTGTTCATCACCACTCTCTTCCACAACCTGCCCTACATGATGCTCTGCTGCATCCCGCTCTTCGCGTTCGTGCTGAAAATTCTCTACTTTCGGCAGCGCCTATTTTACATCGACCATCTGGTTTACGCGCTCCACATCCACAGCTTCGCCTACATTGGGATCATGCTGATTGTGCTGGGCACGCTCGGCCTGCCGCAGATTCTGCCAGAAAGCTTCGCCGGCTGGATGGTCGCGCTCCTGTGGATCGCGTTTGCGATTCAAATTTTCCTGTCGATCCGCCGCGTTTATCGGCAAAGCTGGTTCATCAGCGTTCTGAAATTTTTCGTCGGCGGCTTCGTTTATCTGATCGTGTTGTTCGCGGCGCTGATCGTGACCTTCGTCATTACAGTGGTTTTGCCGACGAGCTGAGCAACCGCCGCGCTTCCGCAAGCAGCATCTCAATCTTGCCGATCTCTTTGCCGGCGCCGCGCGCATTCTCGGGGCGGCCTCCGCCTTTCCCGCCGACAATCGGTGCGAGCTGCTGAATCAATTTGTCCGCGGCGACGGTTGTCGTCTGCTCTTTGGGTACAGACGCGACCAGCCCAACCACGCCGTTTACCGCGCTGACGAGGAGAATTGGGCCATTGATCTTTACCCTCAGCGCATCAGCAATTGCCTGCAGCAAATTCGCATCGGCGTCCGACACTTGTTCGACTAATGAGCCGCTGCTGGCGTGCTTCGCTGCGAGTTTCTTCGCGATATCCGCCGCGCGCCTGCGCAACTCTGCTTCGCCCGCCTTTGCCCGCTGCTTTTCCCACTCGCGAAGCTCGGCGTCTACTTTTTCCAGATGCACGGCGCGCGCGTCGATCTGCTCGAGCATGACTGCCGTGTCTATGCTCTGATCGAACCGCGGCAGCGATGCCACGTCAGATGTTTTCCGTTGCAACGCCGCGAAGCGTTCATCCTGACGACGCGCTTCCGCTTTCGCCCATTCGCGTGCGGACTCGCCGGCGACGGCTTCGATGCGGCGGATACCGGCTGCGATCGCTTCCTCCTTCACAATGCGAAACGCGCCGATCTCGCTTGTCGATCTCACGTGTGTGCCGCCGCAAAGTTCCATCGAGTAGCCGTTCAATTTCCCCGGCTCGCCTCCGATCTGCACCACACGGACGATATCGCCGTACTTCTCACCGAAGAACTGCTGGATATCTTTGCGCTGCTTCGCCTCTGAATACGCAATTTCCGTCCACGACACCGGCGCGTCCTCGCGCACCTTTTCGTTCACCAATTTGTCGACGCTGCGCACTTTTTCCTTCGGCAGCGACGCACTCGAAAAGTCGAATGTGAGTTTCTCTGGGCCGACATAGCTACCTTTCTGTGTCGCATTGTTCGACACGACTTCGTGCAACGCCCAGTGCA
>DASQXY010000200.1:0-6789 GCA_035639455.1 Chthoniobacterales bacterium
GCGGTGACCTGCTTTGCGCGGGAAATCGCGCTCCAGCGAACCGTTTCTTGTTTGTGGCGAATCACCCGCTCGATGTTCATCCGCCAGAAGTCGTTCTTCACGTCGAACGAAATGCTCTTGAACGGAAGCGCAATCTCTGCGGTCCAGCCTTGTGCATCGACGCGGGCACGCGCGTCCCAGATTGCGTCGTAATTGCGGTCTTCCTCCGAAAATTTACCAAAAATACTGTCGGTGCGCGCGCCGGCCGCATTTACCATGAAAACGTAGCCATCGCGCCCTTTGCCAAAGGTGTCGAACGCGATCTTGACGTAATCGTCTGAGTCGAACGTGTTGTCGCGCTGCATGGTTTTCACCAGGATTTTTTCAGGATGCCGATCGAAGCAGCGGATCCCGATGAAAAGCACGTCACGCGTGTAGACGAAGCGCACTTCGGTGCGTTCGCTCGGCTGCGCCGCTTCCACTGGCAACACTTGCGTGAAGTTGGTCAGCGGCTCGGCCTCGCGCCAGCAGCGATCCTCGAGCGCACCATCAATCTGCGGCGGCTGATCGATTCGGAGCGCATGGACAGTTGGCCCCGCCGGAGCAACTACCGGTGTGAGACCAAGAAACGACACCGCGACAATGAACAGCGTCCGTCTCATGCTGTGTTTCAGTGATAACGCCGCGGAAGAAGCAATTTGGTCATCGCCAGCCGTGATTTACTGAGGGTTATCGGTGAAAGCACAGTGCATGTGTAATAGCTGGAAGTGAGGAAACGATCATCTACATTCGCGCACTGCGATGATCGTTAATCGGTCAAGTCGGCGCGTATTAGCAGTGATTGGTTTCGCATGGTACATTTGCGCAACCAGCAGCGCCTTTGCTGACCAGGCGAGCTCCGATTACGAGTTCAAACGAATCGCGTTGCCTGGAGCAAGCGGCGCAGTGGCGCTCGACTATTTCGCCTACAACGGCGCGACCGGTGAATTGTGGGTCCCGGCAAGCAACACGGGAAGCGTCGATGTCATCGACGAGAAAACCGATGCTGTCTCACAGATACGCGGATTCAAAACCGGCGAGATCGAGCGACGCGGGCGCAAAATAATCGTTGGGCCAACCGCCGCGAGCATCGGTGACGGCGTGGTCTACATCGGCAATCGAGGGGAGAGAACGCTTTGCGTTGTCGAGGCAAAGACCCGCGAGCGCGGCAATTGTGTGCCCACGCCAACTGGTGTGACGTCCGACGGTGTGGTCTACGTTGCGGCAACGAAGGAGCTCTGGGTCACAAATCGGCCTGCGCCGAGCAGCAGCGGGGACGCGGCCAAAGCTGTTGAAGTTTTTGATGCCTCCGACCCGCTCCATTTAAAATGGAAAGCGAAAATTCCGCTTGATGGCCTGGCCGAAGGGTATGCAGTCGATAACGGGCGCGGTCTCTTTTACACGAACATTGAAGACGCAGGGACGACCGTGGTCATTGATGTGCGCAGCCAGGAGATCGTCGCGAAATGGAAGGTGGGAAGCACTGACTTACAAGGGCTAGCGTTAGACCCGGCGCGCAGGTTTCTCTTCGTTGCCTGCGCGGATCATGTCGTGAGTCTCGATGCCGCGCACGATGGCAAAATCCTCGACTCAATCCAAACCGGCGCCGGTTTGGACAACGTCGATTATTCGCCGGAAAGAAAACTTCTTTACGCTGCGGCGTCTGAAGTTGCGAAATTGACCATTGCTGAGGTAGGCGATGACGGAAAGTTTCACCTCAGAGCAACGGTGCCGACGGTAAAAGGCGTGCGTGGAGTTCTCGCGGCTGGTGATGAGACTGCTTACATGATCGATCCCAACGAAGGCTGCATGCTAAAGCTCGTTCACAAGTGATCTGCGACCGTGCAGTTGATATGTAGAAGATAACCGAGCTCAGTGTCTCGGAGTCATTTGCGCAGCAAAAACAGTCCAACGATCGCGAAGCCGACACCAAGAACTCGCGACCACGAGGGTGGCTCATGGAAAAATAGGATCCCGGCAACCACCATAATGGCTGCACCGCCGGCCAGAATCGCAGGCACAGCGGAAAGCGGTCCGCCTTTTTGGAAAAGAAGAAAGAACACGATTGTGCCGGCGCCGACACAGATTCCGGTGAGCAGCGAGTAATTAAACCCAGCTGCACTGAACTTCTGGTTCCATCTTCCGCCTAGCCACAGGGCTCCGAGATACAGCAAGATCGACAAGGCCGCACTCGCTTCGACTACGAAGCCCCCGAGACCATCGCCGATGCGTTCTGCGGCGAGACGTGTGAAGATTTGATGCGCGCCGTAAAGGAGCGCCGCAACAACCGCATACCAAAACCAGATTGCCATGCAGCAAACCTAGGCCATGAAATGGATCACTCGCGAGAAAATTAAACGCACGACTCCTGTCGCGGCGGTCTCCGACCATCGCTAAATCGCTGCTGGTCCGTGGTAAACTCCTAGCGTGCCAGACCGCCCGAAGCGTCTCGATCTCATTTATCAATGGTCGCCGATTTATTTTGTGACTGCCTGCACAGCCCATCGCCAAAAGCTATTAGCGACAGAGGCAATTCAGAAAGCTCCTTAACTCTTTTGCTGAACGCGGTCCAAATTACGGTGCATGGATCGGCGCGTACGTTTTGATGCCCGATCATCTGCACCTTTTCGCCGCGATTGATGACGAACGAATCAACTTGGCTCGCTGGATGAAAGCACTGAAAGGCACACTTTCGTCCGAACTACGGTCCGCAGGCTATGCTCCTCCATATTGGCAAAAGGGATTTTTCGATCACGTGCTTCGGAGCGGCGAATCCTACTCGGAAAAGTGGATATACGTCCGCGATAATCCTGTCCGCACTGGATTGGCAAAAGATTGGGAAGAATGGCCATACCGTGGCGAGATTTTCGATCTGCAATTTCACGACGCGCGCTTTTGATTAAAAATGCGACGATCAGAGATCGCCGCTACAGTGAGGCCTCTGATTCTGTAGCGGCAGTCTCCGACTGTCGCACTTTTGTTCCGCCGGTCGGCGACGGCCACTCGCGTGGACAAAACGAGCAGTTTCGCCAAACTCTGGCGTGGGCCGCATTCAGCGCTTCGCGGATTTCTTCGGCCTCAAACGCAACCTCGTCATCCTGCTGATCGCCATCTTCACCATCGGCGCGGGTGAAGAACTCTGGATGCGGTTCGTGCCGAAATATCTTCAGGCGCTGGGAGCGAGCGTTTTGGTAATTGGGCTATATGACGCAATCCGCACTCTGCTCGGCGCCGTCTACGCATATCCCGGTGGAGTTGTTGTCGATCGTTGGGGATATCGCCGCTCTTTTCTCGCCTTTAACCTCCTTTCAATCCTCGGTTACGGGCTCGTGCTGCTCGTGCCGCATTGGGGCGCAGTCATCGCCGGCATGTTTCTCTTCCTGTCCTGGACCTGTTTTTCGCTGCCCGCGGCCTTTTCCCTGGTCGGCGCAACGCTCGCGGCGGATCGCTATTCGATGGGCGTTGGCGTTCAGATGCTCGTGAAACGGATCCCGATTATGATCGCGCCAATCTTTGGCGGAATATTGATCGACCGCTTCGGCATCGTTGGCGGTATTCGGGTCGCGTTAATCACGTCGATCCTGCTTTCAACGCTAACCCTTCTCGTCCAGCGCCAGTTAGCAGATGAGCCACAGAACGTGATCACGCCGCCGCTACGCTGGAATTTCTTCCGCAGCCTGCGCGAGCTCAATCAACCGCTGCGGCAATTGCTGCTGAGTGACATTTTCGTCCGCTTTTGCGAGCGCGTTCCGTTCGCGTGGGTCGTCATCTTCGCAATGGACTATGCTGGGACGACCGGCCGCCAGGTGGGAGTCCTCACCGCCATCGAGGTGTTTGTCGCCACGGTCTGTATTATTCCAACGTCCTACTTTGCCGATAAACATGGTCGCGAGCCCTTTGTTGTCGCCACGTTTATAATGTTCACGCTATTTCCTATCGCTCTGCTGTTCTCTCGGAGCTTTGGCGCGCTGGTTGTCGCGTTCTTTATTCGCGGTCTGAAGGAATTCGGCGACACACCGCGCAAGGCACTCATCATCGCACACTGCGAACCCAGTCGCCGGGGTCAGATGGTGGGCGCATACTATCTGGTGCGAGATTTAATTGTGAGCACCGGTGCGATCGTCGGCGCATACCTTTGGAAAATGGGGCCGCGCTACAATTTCATCGGCGCGGCGTGCTTTGGAATTGTTGGCACGATCATCTATGTTTGCGCCGTGCGTCGGAAGCCAGCCGTCTCGCCAGCAGCCGTGTTAAATCCGGCTAACCATCCGTCGCCTGATTTGGACTGATGTCGATCTCACTTATCCAAATCGCTGCGCTGCTTTGTTTTTTAGCTGTTGGGCTCGGCGCGTTCGGCGCGCATTGGCTAAAATCGACAATTGAAGCTCACGGCATGCTCGACGTCTGGAATAAGGCTGTGCTTTATCATTTCGTCCACGCGGTCGCGTTACTCGCGCTCGCTCTTCACGGCGCCGCAAATCGCGGCGCGTGGTGGCTTTTACTCGCCGGCATTCTCTTGTTCAGCGGCAGCTTATACGTGATGAGCCTAACGAACGTGCGCGCGCTCGGCGCGATCACGCCGTTTGGTGGCCTTTGTTTTCTCGCCGGCTGGCTCTGGCTAATCATCTCGCCAAAGTTGTAACCGTCACTCCAGCTCCAACGGCCTTCTATTGTAGCTGCCGTAGCCTGCCCTGAGCTTGTCGAATGGGTCCCTGGCGGCAGATAGCCGCCCCCTCTGCTTGGCACGCCGAAGCTTCAGCCAAGGCTGGTCGAGGCGTTCGGCTTCACGGCGGCACATTCGACTTCGCTCAGTGCAGGCGCCGCGCCGTGGCTACACCTGCGCGACGCAGAGGCTTGGCGCATCTCTCGTTTTCCTGCTAAACTCAACCACAAATGTTGAGCGCCTGGCTCCAGACCGAACGGGCGGGTGTCACCGTTGTCGTCTTTATCGGCACATTTTTTCTCGCGCTCACCATCGGCCGCATTTTAAAGCGGCGCGCCGGCGTCAAGCTCGGGGTCCTTTACCAGCTCTTTTGCCTCGCGTTGGCGTTCTACGCTGCGCTCGCCGCCTACGGCGTCCAGGCCGACTGGCGTAATCACGTCGGCGCCGCCGCGGTGCTTTTGAGCACGGCTTTCGTTGTCGCGCTGATCAATCGCTACGTTTGGGACTGGTACTTCGAGCAACGCAAACAGACACCTATCCCGCATTTCTTTCGCGAAGTCGTCGGCGGCATCATCTTTCTGATCGCGCTGCTGTTTATCCTAAGCGTCGGGTATCATGCCGACCGCGAGCTTAGAGGCGTCCTTGCCGGCTCCGGCATCGCGGCGATAATCCTCGGCTTTGCCGGCCAGAATTTGTTCGGGGGAATCATTGCCGGCGCGTCGTTGCAACTAAACCGGCCGTATCGCGTCGGGGACTGGCTACAGGTCGGCGAACGCTTCGGCGAAGTCATGGAGGTCAACTGGCGTTCCACGCGCCTGCGCACGAACGACGGCATTTACCTTGACATCCCACACAATGAGATCGTCCGGCAGACAATCATTAATCTTCATTACCCCACGCAGCTTCACGCCATGCGCATCCGCGTGGGTGTCGATTACAACGCGCCGCCCAACCGCGTGAAGGACGCGCTCGCCCACGCCGCGATGACCGCCGAAGGAGTCCAGCGAGATCCGCCGGCTAAGGTTTACCTCGTCGATTTCGCCGACCACGCCGTCACCTACGAAGTGAAGTTTTACATGCTCAATCACGCCGCTTACAACGAGGTGACCGATCGGATTCGGACGAACATCTGGTATGAACTCAAACGCCAGGGCATCAAGATTCCCTTCCCCATTCGCACACTGCAGCTCGAGCGCCGTGCAGCGCCATCTGTACGCGACGAGCAAGAGGAAGCTCGCGCTATCTTGCGCGGCGAACCTTTGTTCCAGTGTCTCTCAGATGCGCAAATCGAGAACCTGATCGCGCACGCGCAGGTCAACCAGTTCGGACGCGGCGAGCGCGTGATCGAAGAAGGCACGGAGGGCGACTCGATGTTTGTCGTCTTGCGCGGCGTCGCGCAGGTATCGGTCTCGAAAAACGGCAGCGCCGTGCCGGTGGCGACGTTGCGCTCCGGCGATTGCTTTGGCGAGATGTCGCTGCTCACTGGTGAAAAACGCAGCGCCACCGTGCGCGCCCAGGACGATTGCTACGTCATGGAAATCAGCAAGGAAGTCATGGGCGAGGTCATTCGCGAATCACCCGAATGCCTCCGGAAATTGAGCGAAATTCTGGCCCGCCGCAAAATCGAGACCGAAGGTATAATCAAAGGCGCCACACTCGTTGGCGACCGCGCCGCTCAGGAAACCGAGTACCGCGCGAGATTTCTCAAACGCCTCAAGTCCTTTTTCGAGTTGTAATCCTACTAGCTTACCTACGCAGCAGCGGCAGTTCGATTACGAGCGACGCCAACGATAGCGCTACAAACATGGTTATGGCCGATTCTGCATAAGTCTCGGTGACGTCGATTGAAACCCTGTCTTCGTTAATCCACCGCAAGGCGTCAGTTCTGATGAGCCAATCCACGCTCCCGGCGGCCGATCTTTAATCACCTTATAGCCATACACAATATCGGCACGACGCACGAGCAACGATTTGATTTGCCCTTTCAAGATAACACCCTTCGGACCAGCGAGAGAGCTTTCGATAACTCTCACGCTGCCCTTGATCTCCTCCTCGGCGACATCCCTGTATCCCGCTTCAGCGAGTGCTTCTTTGAGCCACTCGTTCGA
>DASQXY010000201.1:0-12311 GCA_035639455.1 Chthoniobacterales bacterium
GGCGGGCAAGAAGCTGATGGATGCTGGGCGGGCGGGCTGGGGAAGTTTGCTCGGCAATCTCGCTGGAATGGTGAGCAAACTGCTCATTGCGCTCATCATGATCGCGCTCTTCCTCATCAATGTGCCTTCGCCGTTTTAGCCTGCTGCTCTCCCGTGGACGATCGTTTTTCTCCTCAGCAACGCCTGGCCGCGGTGCGCGTTTTACTTGAGCGACGAGAGCATTATCGCGCCACGTTTGCGCGGATTGCTTTCACCGGCGGTGCGTTGTCGATCTTGCTCGCAGCGATTACGTTTGTGAACGACGAGGTGACGCATCTCCTTGGTCGGCCGGTCGGGCCGCGCGAGTTCGCGTTTGCCTGGCTGGTTGTCGTGCTGTTAACGGCAAGCCTGAGTGCATCGTTGTGTCGGCGCGAACCGCGACAAGCTGATGGGAACATTGTCCCGGAGCCGCTGAAACTGGTGCTGGCCAATGTCGCTCCGCTTGTGCTCATTCCCGCTGCGTTCACCGGCTGGTTCGTTGCGACCGGCTATCTCGGCGGGGCTGAACTCGACCTGGTCGTGATTTGGATTGCGTTTTATGGGTTGATGCTGCTATCGAGTGGGCTGTTCGCGCCTCGCGCGATCACTCTTTTGGGCTGGGCCTTTCTGCTCAGCGCGCTCGCTGTTCCGCTGGTTCAGGAGAAGCTCGATTTGTGGTTGGGCAGCGTGCCCACCGTACTAATGGGTGTTACGTTCGGGTTCTACCACCTAATTTACGCAGGGTTAAATTGGCGAAAGACTCGCTCGCAGTGACGCAGTGGCTCGCCAGCTGCTGCACGATTCAGTCATGCGCGGGTTCATCATCTTTGTTCTTCTCGTCGCCGCCGGAATTCTGTTTTTGCAGCCGAAGCACCATGAAACACCAGCCGCTGGCGCGAAAACAGTGACGACGCAATCCGCGCAGGCGAAACCCGCAGCCACTCCGTTGACACCGGCGCCTCGAGGGCAGGCTTCAGAATACAACTACATGAAACGGGCGCTCGATCGAGCGCGTGACGTAACAGAGCAATCCCGCGCACGGACACAGGCAGCTCAGGATTCGGAGCCGTAGCTCTGGTTGACTCGCGCATCGGCGAGATCGTGTTATGTTATTTGCCGATGGCAGATGATCGCTGGTGAGCCGAAAGGTTCGCCGGAGGAAAGTCCGAACACCATACGGCAGCATGCCACGTAGAAAATGTGGGCAGCGTTCGCACAAGCGGGCGTTGACGGAAAGTGTCACAGAAAGCACACCGCCGGTTCTTTGAGAAAAGCGCAGGCAAGGGTGAAAAGGCGAGGTAAGAGCTCACCGCTCGTGAAGTAATTCGCGAGGCAGAAAAACCCCATGCGGTGCAAGACAAAACAGAGGGAGGGCAGCCGGTCCGACCCGCCCCGAAAATTTCGGGGTTAATCCCTCGGGTATGTCGCTTAGATAAATGATCATCCGGTCCCGCGCCTGCGGGATCGACAGAATTCGGCTTACCGCCATCAAACCCATGAAGGGCGCTTTCGAAAACGAAGGCGCCCTTCGCTTTTGTACCGTCATGCGGTGAGTTGCACGATTAGCCGACGGGTGTAACGTCCGCGCTCGCTTTTTGAACGATGATTGCAGCTAACGATCTCCGCAAAGGAATGGCAATAAAGTACAATAGTAACACCGCTATTGTGCTGGAAGTGCATCATCGCACGCCCGGTAACTTGCGCGCGTTTGTGCAGGCGATCATTCGCTACATTAATACCGGCAAGAGCGCTGATGTGCGATTCGGTTCAACCGACAAAGTCGAGCTAGTCGAGATTGAGCGAAAGCAGCTCGAGTTCAGCTACAAGGACCGCAACGGCTATCATTTCATGGATCCGGAGACGTACGATACCGTTACCCTGCAAGAAAACCTGATCGGGGACGCCAAGGATTACCTCGTCGAAAATCTCGCCGTCCAGGTGCTCTATGCGGAAGCCAAACCAGTCCAGGTGGAGCTTCCCTCCTCTGTGAACTTGAAGATCGTGGAGTCCCCGGAAGGCGTGCGTGGCGACACTGCCAGCAACGTGACAAAGCCCGCCGTGCTCGAGAGCGGCAAGACAATCAACGTGCCCCTTTTTATCAGGGAAGGCGAAACGGTCAAGATCGACACCCGCACGGGGGCGTATTTGGGAAGAGCGTGAGCTGTAGCCAGGTCGTTATGCGAGCTCGACGGTCCGCAAGGCCGTGGCTGCAACGCACGTTCCTCTTTGATGCCGCCGAAATGCGCGTAATCTGCCGCTGAGTTGCCGGCGCGGAATCGAAGACCGACATCGTACCGCAGGCGCAAAACCCCGCGCCTGGTGAGAGTCGCCGCCGCGCGAAAGTCGGCTGCTGCGCAGCCGCTGGTCGTCCCAACACGCTGGCTCAAGTTTGTGGTTGCCATATTTCTGCTGCCGATTTGCGCCATTCTCACCCGAACATTTTTCACCGCATTCACGCGAGCGACGGTCTCGCAACGTCTTTGGGCGGGCGAAGAATTCTGGTTCTTCTCGTTAGGCGCGCTCCTCTGGTTGATTGCGTTCTTTGGCTTACCGCGACCTGTAATCGTCTACGTGTTTGGGCACGAGTTGACGCACGCCTTGTGGGTTTGGCTGATGGGTGGGCGTGTCCGGCATTTCCACGTCAGTCGTCACGGGGGGCACATCGTGACGAGTCGCACGAATTTTTGGATCGCGCTCGCGCCGTACTTTTTCCCGATCTACAGCATTTTAGCGATTGCTCTCTACGGCGCGGCCGGTCTGGCCACGAATGTGCAGCCTTACGGGCGGCTCCTGTATGGCGCAATTGGCGTAACCTGGGCGTTCCATCTCACATTCACGTGCTGGATGATGGCAAAGAACCAGACCGACCTGACCGAGCACGGGACGATTTTCTCGGTCGTTATGATTTATTTGATGAATCTGCTTTTGCTCAGCGGCATGCTGATCGTAGCCTCGCCGCCGACTGGTTTCACCAGCTTTGGCTCTGATTTGCTAACGAACGTCGCCGATTTTTCACACTGGGTTGTCGGTCTTTTTACGCGCTCGTAATTACAGCGAACGGCAAAGTCGAAAGAGCGTCGGCGACTTTTAGCTGTCGGCCGTCGATTGCGGCCAACTGTTGGGTGAACAGATTGCGCGCGTTTTTCAGCGCCAACTCTTCCGGAAAATCGAGGACCGTGTCATGCCATTTCTCGGCGATCGGCGGAAAACCCACGCGTGATGAGAGTCGTGGCGCGACGACAACGATCCAGCGGGCATCGAGTTCACGGGCGAAAGCGACGCAGCAGTCAGTCAATATTCCCCTCGCGCGAATCGGCAGATACGTGCCGCCTTGGAAAAGATCGAGGTGTTGCCGGCGGAATTGCAATAGTTGCTGGGTCAAAAACATCTTGATGCGCCCGTCTGGCCAGCTTTGCAGCAGCGCTTCCGGTTTGGCATCGCGCAGTCCGGCGAGGATTTGCCGCCGTAGTTCATAATCGACCGGCCGCCGATTATCGGGATCAACAAGCGAAAAATCCCAGATTTCATTGCCCTGATAAATATCGGGCACCCCTGGTGAGGTCAGCTTCAGCAGCGTTTGCGTTAGCGAGTTAATCGCGCCAAGCCGGGCGATTTCGTCAACGACGGGCACGAGGAGCGGGAGGAACTTGTTCTTGGCCGAGCCGTCCATGATTTTGCCGACGAACTCACGAGTTGCGTGAAGCCACTCTTCGTTAGGCTGAATCCAGCTAGTATTCAGCTTTGCCTCGTTCAGCGCCTTATGCATGTAATTTTGGATCCGCTCGATGTACTCGGGCGAGGCGCTGGCTTCGGCATTACCCGCTGCATCGATCGGCCACGTGCCGAGTAACGTTTGGTAGAGCAAATATTCCTCGTTCGCATCCGGCGCCTCCAGTTCTTCAAACCGCTGTTTAAAGCGGCGATTGACTGTGCGTGCGCGCTGCAGAAATCGGCGCCACGTCTGCGGGATCTCGGAAATCGCGACGATCCGGGCTCGTGTGTCTTCGCTGCGTTTCGTGTCGTGCGTGGAAGTGGTGAGCAGTGACACGGGCCAGTCACGCTGTCGATCTTGATTGGCGCGGTGAAACGGCTCGGTCCCAGAGCCGAATTGGTCCGGCTTGCCACCGACTTCGTTGAGCGCAGCGAGATGATTGAAGATATAAAACACTGTGTCCTCGACCCCTTTCGCCATAATCGGCGCGGTATATTGCTGGAATTTGAGGACGAAATGCGTGTGTTCCTCGCGCGCTGAGGCGTCGAGATTTTCGGGAAACTGCAGGAGGAGAATGTCGCGCAAAAAATTAAAGACGGAGGCTTCAATTCCGGGGTTGCGCCGTTTGGCCGTGGCAATCGCCCGCTCGATCATCGCGCGGTCTTGATCCGCTACCGGCCGGCCCGGTTCGACGTACGTCCGGTAAACTGGAAAACAGGCAATCGTTTCTCGGACGGCCACCATCAGTGCCTGTAGGGTGAAGTCGCGGAACCAGCGGTTTTGCTCCGATAATCGGTCCACCATGTTTCCTAAAACATTGACGTCATTAGCGAGCGCCAACCGCATGACCAAGCGTTTCTTCGCGTAGACGAGGTGTCCGTAATGCAGCGAGTGACCGATGAATTTTCGAAAAGCATTCGTGACCGCCGTTTCCGCTGCCTCATCGACGAGTAACTGCGTCACGTCACTGGCAAAGTCGTAGCCGGTTGTGCCGTGCACCGGCCAATCTTTCCGCAACCGCTCCTCACCGGTCAGGATTTTTTCAACCAGCATGAAAATCGCGCGGCGATCCGGCGCATGTTTGCGCAGCGTTTGCGCGCAGCGTTGCTGGAGCTTCTCGAAATATGGGCGAGGCAGGTAGAGACCGTCAGGGTGATCGATTCGCAGTCCGGTAAGCGCGCCAGTTGCGACCAGCTCGAGCAAGAGCCGATGCGTCGCCTCGAACACTTCCGGTTCTTCCTGACGGAGCGCGGCCAAGTTGTTGATGTCGAAAAATCGGCGGTAGTTAATTTCATCCGCGGCGACTCGCCAGAAGGCAAGCCGATATGCCTGCGCATTCAGCAGCTCGTCCAACAGATCGAAGCTGCGCGCATCCCCCGGGCGGCCGTTAATCTCGCCCACTGCCTGCTCGATCGCGTGCTGTACTTGCGGCGCTTCCTGACAGCGACGGTCGAGCCGGCGCTTGATGATCTCTTTTTCCCGCGCGCGCTCGGCGATTTTCTCCGGGTCGGTTTCAGTGCGGCGCGGCAGATACTCCAGGGCGGTGCGAATGCTTTGCAGCTCGGCGTAAAAATCTTCGCTCTTATAATCCGACAGCTTATTGAGTGCGACATCGAGAATGTAGCGATAGGTGCCTGGGGCGATGGGAAACTGATGCTCGTAGTAGGTCAAATAGAATGCGCCCGCTGCGAACCACACCTTGAGCTCGCCGCGTTCGAGCACACGCCCGTACTGATCGCCGAGCACTGGCAGCAAAACCTTGTCGTGCAGGTCTGCTTTGATGGGCCGCCAGTCGATATCGAAGTACTTCGCGTAGATGGAGCTTGGTCCATTCTCCAGCACGTCCATCCACCATTGGTTATGATGGCCGATGCCCATGTGGTTGGGGACAAAATCGAGCACCTGGCCGATGTCGTGCGCGTGCAGCGCTGCGATCAACGCGTCATAATCATCGCGCGAACCAATCGCGTTGTTCAGCTGGTTATGATCAGTGATATCGTAGCCGTGTAAGCTATCGGGACTGGCTTGGAAATAAGGTGACGCGTAGATGTCGCTCACGCCGAGCGCCTGCAGATAGGACACGATCTCGCGCGCGTGGGCGAATGTGAACCAGCGATTGAATTGCAATCGATAGGTGCAACTCGGGATGCGTGGGTGCTCCGTCTTCACAGCAGCAGAAAACGTCCAACGCTCAAAGCCCAACGTCCAATGACGAAATCAGCTTCCGCATTCGAGATTGGCCGTTGGATGTTGGGGCGTTCGGCATTTGTCTACATTTTCTCGGGCACTTTGACACCTAACAAATCAAGTCCGCGCTGCAAGACGCGCCCAGTCAGGTTGCATAATGCCAGGCGCGAGTTCCGCGCCGGCTCTTGCGATTTCAAGACCGGACACGATTCGTAGAAGCGGTGAAATGTGTTGGCGAGCTCGAACAGATAACTGGCAAGAATGTTGAGCCGGAAATCGTTCAGCAGCTGCGGGACAATCTCGGCAAACTGACAGAGACGCTTCGCGAGATCGATCTCCGCCGGTTCAGCCAACACCAAATGCTCGCTGTAGCCACGCCTCTCCCGCGCGTCCTCCTCCTTCTGCCGAGGGGTCACAGGCCCGTAGCTATAGGAAGCAGCCTCGCCAGCTTTGCGGAAAATTGAGCGGATCCGGACGTAGGCGTTTTGCAGGTAGGGCGCGGTGTTCCCCTGCAGGGACAGCATTTTGTCCCACGAAAAAATGTAATCGGTCATGCGATACTGAGAAAGCTCGGCGTACTTGAGCGCGCCGATGCCGATTACTCGTGCGATGTCGGTCTTATCCTGCTCGTTTAGATCGGGATTTTTTTCGTCGACGATCTGTCTCGCACGACGACACGCTTCCTCGAGAAGGTCGCGCAACGGCACGTTCTCGCCTGAGCGCGTTTTCATCAGCTTGCGGTCTTCGCCCAGAATGCTGCCGAAGGTTATGTGGCGAAAATCCGCCACGTAACCGGCCCGCCGCGCGATGGCGAAGATTTGCTGGAAATGCAGTGTTTGCGGCGCGCCAACGACATACCAGAGAGTGTCGCGATTCAAGTCGTTCACGCGATATTCGAGCGTCGCAATGTCGGTCGTCGCATAGTTGTAGCCGCCATCGCGTTTGCGAATGATGCAGGGGTTATCGCGCAATTGCGGGATGTCGGGAAAGAAAACAACGACGGCGCCTTCGCTCATTTGCGCGATGCCTCTTTTGAGCAGTCGCTCGACCACTCCGGAGAGGCGATCGTTGTAAAAACTTTCGCCGCACTGGATGTCATAGTGGATGTCGAGCAGTTCGTAGACGCGTTCGAAGTCCTGCATCGAAAACGCGACGCACTGCTTCCAAATGTCTATGTTCTCCGCATCGCCGGCTTGGAGTTTCACCAGCTCTTGCCGGCACATCTCGCGCACCTGGGGATCGGTTGTCGCGCGGAGGTTTGTCTCCTTGTAAATGCGTACGATCTCTCGCAGGGGATCGCGCTCAAGTGATTGGCGATCGAGCAGGTTTTTCCAACCCCAGATCACCATACCGAACTGTGTCCCCCAATCGCCGATGTGATTGTCACGGATGACGTCGTGCCCAAGGAACGTGGCGATGCGCGCCAGCGCGTCGCCCAGCACTGTGCTTCGAATGTGGCCGACGTGCATCGGCTTCGCCACGTTCGGCGACCCGAAATCGATCACGATTTTTCGTGGAGATGTTGATGCTGCGACACCAAGTCGCTCATCCCGTAAACGGTAGGTCGCGTGCTCTGCGATAGTGCTCGGTCGCAGAGTGACATTGATGAACCCCGCACCGGCGATTTGCGGTGGGTCGGCCAAGTTTCCCACGTCGAGGTGTGCGAGAATCTTTGCGGCAATTTCGCGCGGGTTTTCACCACGTTCTTTACCGAGGACTAGGGCAGCGGTGCTTTGATAATCGCCAAACCGCGGATCCGTCGTCATCGTCAGCTCGCCCGCTGCGGCAAAACCAGCTTTCCCCAGTGCGTCCGAGAATCTTTTCTGGAGCAGTGAGTGGAACGTTTCCATGATTGTGGCGCAAGTTTGCAACTTGCGCGGGCAACTTCAAAGTTGCCGCAGCTTATTTTGGCGAGCGATCCTGAAAGATCGACAAGATCTCTTCTCGCGATTTCGCCGCCGCCAGCTGGTCGCGGACCGCACGGTCATTCAAAAACTTGGCGATGGAGGCGAGGGTGCGGAGATGCACCTGAAACTGGTTCTTGGGCACGATGAACAGGACGACGAATTTCACTGGCGCATTGTCGAGCGCGTCGAATTCGATGCCGGTAGTCGATCTCCCAAACGCCGCCACGACGTCTTCGATGCGATCGGACGAACAATGGGGAATGGCGATGCCGAAACCGATGCCGGTGCTCATCGTTTCTTCGCGCTGTTTCAATGACGCGAGTATGCTGTCACGGTCCGGCGGTTTAATTTTGCCAAGTGCGACGAGTAAGTCGATCAATTCGACGATAGCCGGCCAACGCTCGGTGGCCTTCATCTCGGGAATGATCTGCTCTGCGGAAAGTAAGTCGGCTAGCGGCATGCAGCATCTCCCCGGATGGGGAGCGCAAGCTTAGCGCCGGTGGTTAGGTTGACAAGCGGGTTTTGGCGTCTCGCCTGCCGATATCGGAGCGACCCCGAAGCTTCGCAACGGAGTCATTCTCGAGACGGGCTGCCCTCAGGCCGAGCTCTTTATCTTTCTCTGCGTGGCCGGGCGGACCGGCCCCCATCACACCATTGGACGGAAACGGCCGACAACCTCCTGCAAACGCCCGGTGATCTGGCCTAACGAACAGATCTCGACAGCTTCGAGCAGCGCCGGGAAACAGGTTTCGCCGCGCTCGACCACGGCGGCCAGTTTGTCCAGCGCCCGCTTCGCTTTTTCGGCGTTCTTCTTTTTGAATTTGCGCAGCCGATCGACCTGTAACTGCTGCTTCGCGCGGGGAGTGCGAACGAGTTTCACCTCTGGGATTTCCTCGGAGCCGTTGTGATATCGGTTCAGACCGATGATGGCGCGAACGCCCTCGTAGATCTGTTGTTCGTAGCGATGCGCGGCGTTTTGGATTTGGCTGCGCTGGTAACGCTCCTCGACCGCCGCCAATACGCCGCCGAGGCGCTCGATCTCGCGGAACTCATCGAGAATCGCGGTTTCCACCGCGCGCTCGACCGCTTTCATGCCCGGCGAGCCGCTCAACATGTTCATGGTGTGCTTAAAAATACCCGATTCTTCGAGAAGAATCGCCTGACTGTGTGATGCGAGCCGAATCCATTGTTCGCTCGGCGTCGTGAACGGTTCGTCCGCGCTGTTCGAGTGACACGAGTTCGTCGCGTTCATATAAGCGAGCATCAGCTCGGCGGCCGTCCGAGTGACATTATTTCTGAATTCGGCGGCGATCAGCGATCGACCGCTCGTTTGGGTATGCAGTTTAAACAACTGCGCTTTTGGCCCGGCGCCAAAGACATCACGCATGCCGATCGCCCAAATGCGGCGCGACACGCGTGCGAGCGCGATGTACTCCGCATCGAGCCCGCAATCGAGAAAGAAGGAGAGTCTCGGTCCAAACTGATCGACTGGAATACCACGGGCGGCGAACATCTCCGCGTAGGCGAAGCCATTCGAGAGCGTGTAAGCGGCCTGTTGGACCGGCGTTGAGCCGGCTTCGCCGATATGGTAACCGCTGATCGAGATCGGATACCAACGCGGCATTTCGCGCGTAGTGAACTCGACCATGTCGCTGAGGAAGCGCAGCGACGGTTCGATCGGGAAGATCGTTTCGTTTTGCGCCTGAACTTCCTTGAAGATGTCGGCTTGAATCGTGCCGCGGAGTTTTGGAATCACCTTCGGTCCGAATCGACGTTTCGCGGCGGCGATGTACATCGCCATGATAATGGGCGCCGGGCCGCTAATCGTCATTGACGCGGAAAAGTTGGGCGAACCGAGGTCGAACCCATCATACAGACGCACCATGTCTTCCACTGTGTCGATCGCGACACCCCCTTCACCGATTTTTCCGAAAACGCCGTCGGCGTCGCTGTCGATGCCGTAAAGCGTCGGGCCGTCAAACGCGGTGCTGAGCCGATGCGTGCGCTGATGGCGGGTCAGATAATGGAAGCGCTCGTTCGTGTCCTCGGCTAGCATCAAACCAGAGAACAAGCGCGTAGGTTCCTCCGGTGGCTGTGCGCCGTCACCACTTGTGATCGATTTTGCCGATCCCTGCGCCGCGCCGGAGCCATGGCGAAGGCGGGTTGATCTTTTCTTTCCGTAGCTGCCGGTCTCGACTGCTCCGTCGTTCTGTAGCGGCTCGAGATACATCTCGCGGTATGCGGCGTTTAGGTATGGAAACTCACCAGGTAAACCGTCGCCGAACAAATAACGCGCGATCTCGCCGGGCTCATCGATCTCGGGCAACGCGAGCCGCGGCAACGGCAAGCCGGTCGGAGTGCGCGTGAGCGGCATATCCGCTTTGATCTTTTTCCACCGGTCGAGCATTTCGCGCCCGAACTTCTCGTCCGTGCGCGCCCGTTTTACTTGGTCGAGCACAAATTGATTGTACTTCTCGACGGACTCAATAACTTGACCGAGCTTGCTCATAGATCTACGCGTCCTTTCGCTCGGCGCGGCCGGCGGTCGCGCCCTAGCGTTGAAATTACGTTGAACAGTTGGTCGACGCCAGGATCGCGATGGCGTTTTGCGACGGTGCCGATCAGTTTCTGGCGCCGGCGGTTTTGCTCAAGCCGCTGCTCGATTTCGCTGTGAGCCGTGCGGGCGCGATGAAGGTCGCTTTTGTTCACCACTATAATGTTAGCAAGATCGAGCATGACAATCTTTTGCAGCTGTAATCGGCTGCCGTAATCCGGATTCATTACCAGCACTGTAAGATCGACAATTCCGTTCTTCTGGAAGGGCATCGCTTCCTGGCCGGTGCCGACCGTCTCGATGAAAACGTAGTCGAACCCGGATTGCGCGAGGAGTGCGAGACAGTCGTGTGTCGCAGGAGACAACCCGCCAGCCTGCCCGCGCGTCGCCATGCTGCGCATGAA
The DNA here is from genome assembly GCA_035639455.1 of Chthoniobacterales bacterium. Lineage (GTDB taxonomy): Bacteria > Verrucomicrobiota > Verrucomicrobiia > Chthoniobacterales > UBA10450 > AV17. Next base: position 10,783 of record DASQXY010000201.1, read on the forward strand.
CACGCGATCGTTCTGCGAATTGATCATCGTCGCGCGATCGCCGAGGAGCGCGCCTTCACCCATTACGCTCGGGTCGTGCGATAAAACCGCGATCTCTGAACGTTGATCGTGCTTCAAGAACCGTAGCACCAACTCGTCAATCAACGTCGTCTTGCCCGCACCGCCGGGACCGGTGAAGCCGATCACAGGCGCGCAGTTCCGCATCTCTGAGCTGGACGTTGAACATTGGGCGCTAAGCGTTCGACGTTTTCTGTTTTCGTTCGTATAGGCGGCTTCAATTTCGCTCAGCTTGTGCGCAAGCTCTTGGTCGGGCGTTTTGGCCCGCCTGTGCCTCGGCCGCGGTTTATCATAATGCTCGTGCACGAATTTCACCATCTGCTCGAGTGAGGTGCCGGCGAAGAAAATTTCGTCGACACCTTTGCGCTTCATTATCTTCGCGTCCTCGGGGGTGATGGTACCGCCGCCGCCCCCGAAAACCTTGATGTCATCTGCGCCTCTTCTGCGCAACAGGTCGACAATTTCAGCGAAAAATTCGACGTGTCCGCCGTTGTAACTGGAGATGCCGATGGCGCGCACGTCTTCCTGGATCGCGGCGCGGACGATGTCGCCGACGGACCGGTGATAGCCGAGGTAGATGACTTCGATCCCCTGGCGAATGAATTCGAGGTTCACCGTGTTAATCGCGCTGTCGTGGCCGTCGCAGATCGGCACGGCAGTCAGGATGCGAATCGGTGAACCCATTGGAAAATGACGTTGAATCGTTAAACCGTTGAATTGTTAAATCGTCAAATGGCTGACCCACTCGACTTCAGCGGGAAGGTTGTGCTCGTCACTGGCAGTTCGCGTGGCATTGGCGCAGCGATGATTAAAGCGTTCGGTCAACGCGGCGCCGAATGCGTCGTCAATTACGTCGCCGATAAGAAGGGGCAAAACCAAGCCGACGCTGAAAAGGTGGCGAAAGAGCTGAAGAACCCGTTGGTCATTCAGTGCGACGTCGCGCGACCGGAGGAGGTCGAGGCAATGATCAAACAAATACAAGATCGACATAGCGGCCTCGACATCCTCATCAACAACTCCGGCATTATTGCCGATCGTACGATCAAGAAAATGGCACTCGAACAATTTGAGAGTGTCCTGCGCGTCAATCTCGTGGGCACATTCAACGTCACCCAGAAAGCCTCTGCGATTCTGCGCTCCGGCGGCCGGATTGTAAACCTGTCGTCGGTAAGCGGCCAAATAGGTTTGTTCGGTCAGGCGAACTACTCAGCGAGCAAAGCGGCGATTATCGCACTCACAAAGGTCTCGGCGCGCGAACTCGCGCGACAAAGCATTACTGTGAACGCGATCGCTCCCGGGTTCATCGACATCGGCATGAGCAAAGGCATGCCGGATGAAGTCATGCAGAACTTTATCAAGCAGATCCCGCTCGGTCGCCTTGGAAATGCTAATGAAATCGTCGATGCCGCGCTTTTCCTCGCCTCGCCCATGGCCTCGTATATCACCGGCCACGTGCTTAACGTGAACGGCGG
>DASQXY010000202.1:0-10009 GCA_035639455.1 Chthoniobacterales bacterium
ATCGCCGCCCTGCTGCTTGGGATCGGCGCAAAATGCTATCGGGATAAACATCCTCAGCCAACGGGTTATGCCGACCCGAAGCACTCGTCGCGAGAAGTAACTACTCGTTCGGATTCACCGACGCCAAAGCCGGCGCGTGCACGAAAACCGCGGGCTTTGCGTTCCGCGCCGCCGGCACCGTCCAACATCCCAACGCCGAACCCTAAGCAGCGGCTTTAACCGACGATTTTGGACGCACCGCCGCGCGCCCTTTGTTCAGAATCTCCAAGACTTTTCGCGCGGCGTTGTGACCGGGAATCCCGCTGACAGCGCCACCGCGAAGCGCACTGGATCCGCAGAGAAACACGTTCTCCCATTCCGTCTCCACGCCCCAGCTGCCAACGTCTTCTTTTCGCGCCGCAAACGGCCAGCTCGGCGCATCGTGGAAGATATTGCCGTGATACATGCCTAACGAGTCCTCGATGTCGACCGGGCTTTTGCTCTCAATGCACGGAGTGCCATCGCGCGCGACTGCTAGACAACCCGCAATCGGCTCTTGCAACCAATGATTGACGCTGGCGAGAAATTTCTTCTCCGCCTCTTTACGCATGGTCTGGTTGTCGCGCGCAAACAGGTTCCACGGCGTGTCGAGGCCGAACAGCGTCATGGTATGGAATCCCTGCTCCCGCAATTCGGGCGCGAGGATGGTGTCGTCGGTAAGCGTATGGCAGTAGACTTCGCATGGCGTTTTGTCGGGCAAGCGACCCTTGGCCGCCTGTTCATAGCTCGCGTTCATCTGCTCATAACCTTCGTCGCTATGAAAGGTCCCACACCATGCGTCGGCCAATGCGTACTTCTTGGCCTTTAGTTTTGGCAAGTGCCGCAGCAGCATGTTTATCTTGAACACAGAGCCTTCGTCGGTGCGGTCCGGGTGATACGGTTTGCGTGCATACCTCGCGAGCACATTGCGGCCGAAGTTTACAAGAACGAAAGGCGCCTGAGTGGTTTGCTGGTCTCCATCAGCACGGAACGAAATCGTCTTTGTTTTTCCGGTAAGATCGACATCGACCAGATCGACCTTCATAACGAATTCCGCGCCGTTTTTTCGCGCAGCGTTCTCCAGCTCGGTCGCCACTGCTCCCATGCCGCCGACCGGCACCTTCCATTCGCCATGCTTGTTGCCGATCACGTGATAGAGAAAACAGCGGTTCTGCACCAACGATGGATCGTGCGGATGCGTGAAGATGCCGACCTTCGCGTCGGTGAGAACAAGCCCCCGCACGAGATCGTCTCGCAAGTAATGCTCAATCGCGCGACCGAGCGGTTCTTCTGCCAGACTGCGCCAGGCCTCGCGCGAGAGATCATCGCGATCGAAACGGCGCGCCATCTCTTTTTTTGAAACGAGCGGCTCGAGCATGCTCTCCCAGGTGTGCTCGGCAAATACGCGCGCGAGATCATAAAACTTCTGCATCTGCTCGTACTCGCGCTCGCTGCCGGTAAGATCGGCAATCGACTGTCGGCTTTTGGCTGCATCCAGGTTACTAATGAGCAAGCCATCGTGTTCTCCATTGCGCGCGTAAGGCGTAAACGAAGCGACCGCGCGCCGGCGCAGCTCCAAGTTGAGGCCGAGCTCGTGGATGATCCTTTGTGGAAAGAGGCTAACGAGATAAGCGTAGCGCGACAGCCGCGCATCATAATCCGGAAACACGCGCTGCGAAGTAGCCGCCCCGCCGATGTAATCATTCCTCTCGAGCACGAGCACGCTCAGGCCCGCGCGCCCGAGATAAGTCGCCGCTACCAGGCCGTTATGGCCGGCACCTAAAATCACGACATCGTAGCGATTCTTGATCCTACCCGTGTTCATGACCGTGCTCCTAATCGCCGAGCAGGAGCAAACGTTCAACCTCCAACTTCTTCCTTCGTAAGTTACCGTTCTTGCTCCTTAATTGCTCGATCGTGAGCGCGCTGCCTGAAGTGCGGGCCCGTTGTGTAGTCGTCGGCGGCGGGCCAGCCGGAATGATCACCGGCTTTCTGCTGGCCCGCGCCGGCATCGATGTAGTTGTGCTCGAGAAGCACGCCGATTTTATTCGCGATTTTCGCGGCGACACCATCCACCCTTCCACATTCGACCTGATCCATGAGCTCGGCTTGCTCGATGAATTCCTTAAGCTCCCGCACCAGGAAGTGCCGCGCTTAAAAGGAGTCTTCAACGGCAACTTCGCGGGCATCGCCGATTTCACGCGCTTGCCGACGCGCTGCAAATTCATCGGCTTCATGCCGCAATGGGATTTTCTGAACTTCTTCGCGGCGAAAGCGGAACTGTTTCCGACCTTCGCGCTCCAGATGCAGCATCAAGTTGTCGATCTGATTTTTGACAATGAACGCGTCGCGGGCGTGCGCGCCAAAACCCCGGATGGTGAGCGCGATTTTTTTGGCGACTTGATCATCGGCGCGGACGGGCGGCACGCCATTACACATATGCGCGCAGGCTTCGAGCTCGAGGAGGTCGGCGTGCCCATCGACGTCCTTTGGATGCACATTTCCAAGCGTCGCGGCGATCCCGAGCAATTGTTCGGTTTCTTTCGCCACGGCAAGCTCCTGGTGCTGATCGATCGCGGCGACTATTACCAAGCTGGGTTCGTCATCCCAAAGGGCGGCATTGAACAGGCCAGGCAACGCGGCTTGCCCGCATTGCACAAAGAGATCGTCGCCCTCGCCCCATTTTTAGAAGATCGCATCGCCGAATTGGACGATTGGACGAAGATCAACTTGCTGACCGTGCAGATCAATCGGTTGCGCAAATGGTGTCGGGACGGGTTGCTCTGCATTGGCGACAGCGCTCACGCCATGTCTCCGGCGGGCGGCGTGGGTATCAATCTCGCGCTCCAGGATGCGGTCGCGACGGCCAATCTGCTGGCCCTGAAATTACGGGCCGGGCCTGTTTCGGTCGCGGATTTGGAAGACGTTCAGCGACGCCGTGAATGGCCAACTCGCCTGATTCAATTGATGCAGGTGTTCGTCCATCGATATGTCGTTACCGGGCACGAATCCAAGCACCGCGACTCGCTTCCAATTTTCGTGCGATTTCTCCAATGGTTCCCGTCTTTGCAGTCGTGGCCGGCGCGTTTCATCGGAATCGGGCCGCGACCGGAGCACATTGATTCGCCAAAAGCGTCCGTCTCCAACGATTCGGTGGACGACGTGACGGTTTGACGTTTCCACGCGCCCCGCATGGATGCCTTCAACTATCTTTCGGTTTTAATCTCAATCATTTTGGCTCTGCGCATGACCCGCGTGCTTGCCGGAGTTGGCGAGATGCTGCAGGCGCGGACGCAACACCGGATTTATTGGGTTCACGTTGTCTGGATCGTAAATCTGTTTCTCTACCTCGTCGTGGCGTGGTGGATCTTCTACCGCTGGCGCAACCAGCAGCCGTGGACGTTTTTTCTGTTCGTTTTTGTCTTCATTTCGCCGACTCTTCTGTACCTGAGTTCGCTATTGCTTTTCCCGCGCGAATCCGAGCTCGAGCGACCGGTCGATTACAAAGCGCATTACTACGCTAATCACCGCGCATTCTTCATTGTCTTGGCGCTCTTCACCGAGGTCGATTTTGTCGATTCCCTGCTCAAAGGCATTCCGCATTTTCTCGAGCTCGGGCCGCAATACTACATAAGCAACTCGATTTACTTGATCGGCCTAGCTACCGCCGCGATTACTCGGAACGAACGTTACCACCAGTTCTATGCGAAGTTTTTCCTCGCCCAGCCAGTCGTCATCAGCTTCCTCATTTTTCACACGCTGATTTGAAAAGAGTTTGCTTACCCGATGGGCAACGTGTTCCCGCACTGGGACAGGGCACCTGGCGGATGGGCGAAAGCAAGCGCGCCCGCAAGGAGGAAATCGCCGCCCTGCGTCTCGGCATCGAGCTCGGGATGACGCTGATCGACACCGCGGAAATGTACGGCGACGGCGGCGCCGAGGAATTGGTGGGCGAAGCCGTTGCCGGCCAGCGCGAGCACGTCTTCGTCGTGACGAAAGTGTATCCGCACAACGCCTCGGCCGCGAAGCTGCCGCGAGCGTGCGAGCGCAGTTTGAAGCGCCTGCGCACGAGCGTTGTCGATCTTTACCTGTTACACTGGCGCGAGAAGACGCCGCCCCTTACCGAAACCGTGGAAGCGTTCGAGCAACTGCGCGCGGCCGGAAAGATTCGGCATTGGGGCGTGTCCAACTTCAATCTCGCTGACATGCAGGAACTGCTCGAAATCGAAAACGGCGGTGCCTGCGCGACCAACCAAGTGCTCTACAACTTGGAAAACCGTCAGATTGAATTCGATCTTTTGCGATGGAGCGAAGAAAAAAAGATCCCGATCATGGCCTACGCTCCAGTTGGTCATGGCCGCGGTTTGCTCGATAACCCGACGCTCGAGGAAATCGCCGGACGCCATCAGGCGTCGCCGGCGCAGATCGCGCTGGCTTGGCTGCTCCGTTGTCAGAACGTGATCGCGATTCCAAAAGCCGCCGACCCAGCGCACGTGCGCGAGAATGCAGCCTCGGTCGACATCAAATTGTCAGATGAAGATCTCGCGCTCATCGATCAGCAATTTCCGCCACCTCGCTCAAAGCACCCGCTGCGGATGCTATGAGTCGTGCCGGGCCGTTATTTCCGATGACCGCAAATCCACCGCTCGCAGCGACTCACGCACTAGACGGTTTGGCTCGGGTTTACTTCTGCTGATTCGGCAGGTCCGGCGAGCTCGGGCGCACCTTGCTCCGGCCCCACTTTCCCGCGCGGCTTGGCACGGCCAAACTCCCACGCACCGCGCTGACCTGCCGCCGCAGATTGCCCGGCCAAAGCCACGCCTAATGTACGGCCGATCGGACGCGCGGTGAGACTCGAAGTTTTGCCGCCGCCACCACTCTGGCGGCCGCGTACTCGGCTTGGTCCTTTGTTGCGGCTCCGCAACGATTTTCGTCGTCTCGCCGGACCCTTTCTGAGGGTCGCACCGGCACGCTTTCCACCGAACTTAGATCGCCGCCGGCTGTTTCCGCCACCTTTCGCTCTTGCCGCAATACCACGGCGTCGTCCTGGCCGTGCAGGTCGCCCGGCCCGTCGGCTCGATTTCGTTCCTCGCGGCATAGTGCCCTCCTAGCGGAATCGTGTTGCGGCGAGAATTCGCGGCTAAGAATCGCACGCTAATTCGCCGGAAGATTCACATCTGGCGAAGCTTACGTTGAGAAAAGCATTGACCGAAAAATAAAACCCGATCTTCATCGACGGCATGAAGACGAAAACAACGCTAGTAAGTCTGACAGTTTCGTTGTTGGCGGGGGCAGTGTGTTTGGCGGCCAACCCACAGATGGGGACGTGGAAGTTGAATGAGAAAAAGTCGAAGCTCGGCAACGGTAAGGCGAAAAATTCGACCGTCGTTTATCAGTCCATGATGTTCCAAACGAAGTGACAATCGACGGAACCGATCCCGATGGTAAGCCGATGCACAGTGAATGGACCGGCAAATTCGACGGGAAAGATTATCCGGTGAAAGGCGATCCGACGTCAGATATGCGGTCTTATCGCAAAATCGATGACCGGACGATGGAGTTCACAGTGAAGGATCACGGAAAAATGGTCGCATCGGGCCGGATTGTGGTGGCAGCTAATGGCAAGAGTCGCACCGTGACGGCCAGTGGAACCGATCGGCACGGCAAGAAATTTAAGACGATCGCCGTCTACGATAAGGCCTAATACCCTTGAAAGACATATGGCAATAAAAACCTTGGCAGTCTTACTCGCTTATGACAAGCAGTAAGCAATCCGAGAAACAAATGACGCGTGGTGAGTGACAAGTCTGCTCGCGAACGGTCTTGATGGCTAGTGCCAGAACCGTGGAGCGCGGCCGCTCCAGTGATCGTAGGTTGCTCCGACGTTAATCTGAAGCTTGTCGTCGCCGACCTGGCCGAAGATGTAGCCCGCCTCCATATCGCCGCTGAACTTGCCGAATGAGTGGCCGTATAGCACGCCGATTTCGCCGTGCACTTCATCTAGCAGATTCCTCCTCGGTAGATCGACAACTTCCTTCGACGAACGCCCCAGATCCGATCCGGCGGTGACAGTTCTCTGCGCAGCCGGCTGCGGCAATGGAGGAAGAAACTGCGGTGGCGCGGCGTCGACCCAAGCCAACGTGCTTGGAAACGAAAACGGCTGTGCGTTTCCAAGATTCAGGGCCGGAATTTCAAACTGCCCAACCGTAAGCGAGTTGAGCGTGTCCGCACACTGACCCTGCTGGGCCGACACTGCTAGACACAGCAGAAGGAAAGCGCACCCAGGCGCTAGCGCAGATTTTCCCATTTCCAGAACCCTCAACCAAAACGCGCGAAGGGCGAGCGAAATGTTTGCTTTGCTCTCCAATTTGTCTCGTCGTTTTTCTGGCTGCGTTTTGTAGATTCGAGCCATGCAAAAGATCACCCCATTTTTGTGGTTCGATGACCAGGCCGAGGAAGCCGCCAAGTTTTACACGTCAATCTTCAAGAACTCGAAGATCAAAGCAACAACTCACTACACGGGAGAAGAACCTGTAGGGGAGAAAGGCGCGGTCATGACGGTGTCGTTCGAGTTGGACGGACAGGAATTTGTCGCGCTAAACGGTGGGCCGAGCTTCAAGTTCACCGAAGCAGTCTCGTTTGTAGTGAACTGCGACACGCAGGAGGAAGTGGATTATTTTTGGAAGGCGCTCACCGCTGAGGGCGGAGAGGAAAGCCGCTGCGGCTGGCTTACCGACAAGTTCCGGCTCTCGTGGCAGGTCGTTCCAAGGATCGCGATCGAGTTGCTGATGGATAAAGATCCAGATAAGGCGCGAAGAGTGACGAAAGCAATAATGGGAATGGCCAAAATCGACATTGCGGAGCTGAAGCGCGCCGCTGGAAGCTGAGAGTTCTCTTAATTCTCGCTTCTCACCGGCTCTGAAAAAAATCCTGCAGTTGAGCATGTGGCGCGGCATCGCCGAAGCCACCAAACGTCCCCCGTTCTGCCAGCTCTTTCGCCGCCCGAATAAATCCGCCCCAAGCCGCGCGTGCGAGCGCGCCACCAACACTCACCCGTCGAACACCGAGCTCTTCCGCGTCGTGCATCGTTAAACCGCCGGGCGCGCTGATCAGTAGATTCACCGGCTTGGGCGTGACTGCTTCGACAACGCTAGCGATGTGATCCCGTTCACGAATGCCCGGGGCGTAAAGACAATCAGCGCCGGCCTCGGCATAGGCGCGAAGCCTGCGGATCACTTCTTCGATGTTGTTGATGCCCACAAGAAAACATTCCGCGCGCCCAGTGAGCACTACGCCACTGTCACCGATTGCCTCCCGCGCGGCTCTGATTCGTTCCGCCGCAAGATCAAAATCGTATAACGGCCGGTCTTTCCTGCCGCTATTGTCTTCAATCGATAAGCCCGCCACGCCAGTTTCAACACAGAGCCTCACGTTTTGCGCGACTTCTTCGGGACCGTCAGCGTAACCGTTTTCAAAATCCGCGTTCACCGGCAGATCCACGGCTCTTACAATTTCAGCGATGTGGGCCAGCATAACATCGCGTCCGACCTTGCCATCCGCTAACCCCCGCGAAAACGCGAATCCAGCGGAAGTCGTAGCGAGCGCTCTGAAACCGAGCTGCTGAAGGTATTTCGCGCTGCCGACATCCCAGGGATTCGGCAGCGCAAAGCAGCCGCGCTCGTGCAATTTACGAAAAACCGCGCGGCTCATTTTCATAGTAGGAAAGCAGCGTTCAGGGGCCGAGTAGTGAGTCGTCAATGTCGTTGAGGTTCGTGCAACCGCTAAGCAGCATCGCTTCGTCGAGCTCGCGACGGAGAATGTCGAGGACGCGCGTGGCACCCTCCTCACCTGCAACTGCAAGTCCCCACAGAATGGGACGGCCGACTAGCACCACACGCGCGCCGAGCGCGATCGCCTTCAGCACATCGCTGCCGCGACGAATCCCGCCGTCAACGTAGATCTCGCACAAATCGCCCGCTGCTTCGGCAACGTGCGGCAAGACTTCACAGGTAGCCGGTGCGGTGTCGAGCTGACGTCCACCGTGATTCGACACGACAACAGCCTTTGCGCCGTGCTCAGCTGCGCGACGCGCGTCATCGGGGCGACAAACACCTTTGACAATTATCGGTAATCGCGTGCAGCCACACAACCAATCCAGATCATCAAAACCGAGATCACTTTTAAAGTTGTCGCGCACGTAGGCCGCGAGACCCGAGCCGCTCACATCCGGCAGCTCACCTTTACCGAGTGGCGCCAGATTCGCCACGGTGAGACCTTCTGGTAACGTGAAACGATTTCGGACATCACGTTCGCGCGTGCCGAGTCCCGGCGCATCGACCGTGAGTACAATCGCTTCCGCGCCGGCTGCCTCCGCCCGTGCCACCAGCTCACGCGTGATCTGGCGGTCCTTGTAAATGTAGAGCTGGAACCAACGCGGACTCGCTGCGTGCGCGAACACCTGCTCCATCGGCGTGTTCGAAAGCGAGCTTAGGATGAATAAAGTGCCGGTCGCCTTCGCAGTGCGCGCGGTCGCGATCTCCCCCGTCTCGCACGCCAATTTGTGAAATGCCGTCGGCGCAACGGCAATCGGCATTGAGACCGGCTGACCCAGCACGCTCGTGTGCAGCTTACGTTCGCCCACACCAGCAAGAACGCGATAGTGCAGCTTCAGCCGCTCCCATCCCGCTGTGTTTTCACGCAATGTGATCTCATCCAGCGCGCCGCCTTCGTAGTAATCGAGCACGTCGCGCGGCAGCTTCGCACGCGCCGCGCGGGCGTAGTCAGCCACGCTCAACAGCAACTGAGAAGTCACGATGACAGTCTACCACGTGCAGTCGATACAGCGGCCTTCGTCAACACGCTGGGAGCTACGGGCGTTTTGCCGCGCTGGCTGCGACGCTTCCAAAGCTGCACCGCGAGCTGCGCCTCCTGGCGGGGATGCCAGCGCCACGGGGCTTCGATTAGTCGGATTTGCTCCGCAGCTTGGTAATTGTCTTCGATCGTTTTGGTTAACGACACGACAGCTGCCGGGTCGTTGCCGATGACAAGGAGTTGCGCTGCGGTGGGTGTGTCGACCGAGACCAAACCTGGAACGTGAATCGCGATGTTGACCGCGTGCTCCGGAGGATCAGAAATCAGTTCGGCTGGAGGTTGCACGACGTCCGTGATCTCACGCGCCATCTCGGCGTACGGAAATGCCAAGCGACTTTTACTGGTGAGAATCGAAATGGGCCTGCCGACGATCATAACCAACGCAAGCACTACGCCAGCTCCGAGAATACTCGCGGCCGCGCGCGTCCGCTCGGCCACGCGCGACTGCAAGGCGAGCCAAAGCGGCAAGGGCGGCAGCAACACAACCAGGTAACGCTCGTGGACCTGGTAGAACTTGCCGGCGATCACCGCAACGATGAAAATCGCAAACTCAATGACCAGCATCCAACCAAGCAGTTGCCGCATCTGCTGCGCAAGAACGGGTTCTGGTCTGTGCGCAATGCTTGTATCACGATGAAAGAGCGACATCGCACCCCCGCACAGGAGTGACATCGGCGCAGCCGACAACAGAACAATGACAGCGAGGCTGCCGAGTCCGGTCCAAACCGAAATGGCGCTCAGGTGCATTCCTAACGGCCTGCCGGGTACTCTGAGCACATAAAAGTGCTCCATTGCTAACCCAAGGTGCGAGCGAACCCACAGCCAATGCGGCAAACTGAGCACGAGTGGGATCACCAGCGCCAGCAGCGTCGCACGACGGCAAAAGATCCGTCGCACATCCCGAACGCAAAGCACCGCCCCAGCCAGCGCAATGATGACAAAAACAAAATTGTATTTCGCGAGCAGCCCAATCGCGAGCGCCAGGCCGAGCCACCCGAATGCTGAAGCGCGCGGTCGTGACAGCACGAGCACCGTCGCGTGCAACGTGCCCGCCGTGGCGGCAACACCCAGGATCGAATCTGTAAGCTTCCCCAGCGTCTTCCCAAAGATGACCGGAATG
>DASQXY010000203.1:0-6648 GCA_035639455.1 Chthoniobacterales bacterium
GTAGGTACATTGGAAAGATCGCTGAGCCAGCTCGGCTTGGCCGCAGCCATCACTCGCCCAGGCAGCCCTTCTCCGCTGGAAAAAATGCGACGTTTGCTTTCCGATTCGAACTCGCTGGCCTTTCCTTCGCTCACTCGCCAGGTGGAGCGGCACGTCAGCTGTTGCTTTTTATTCAGCACCCAAAGGGCGGCGAATACCCACGGACCAGTGCGAGCTAAGGCGTCGAGAATTCTAGGTCCTATTTCGATCAGAGACGCCTGCCCGGAAAGCAAATTGCCAACTGTATATTGTGCGGCGCGGCACGTTTCGGTTCGCACACGTTCGCTGATGTCGCGCGCGATCTTTGAAGCACCGATTACGTTGCCTCGTGCATCTTTGATCGGGGACACAGTCAGTGCGACGTTGATCAGCGTGCCATCCTTTCGCCGCCGGATCGTCTCATAATGCTCGATGCGCTCGCCACGGCGAATCTGTTTGAGAATACGGGGCTCTTCGCTCTGGTATTGCTCGGGAATCAGGGTGGTGACGTTCTGCCCGATAATTTCGTCCGCCGTGTATCCAAAAAGCTGTTCAGCGCCATGGTTCCAACTCGTGATCGTGCCATTCAGGTCCTTGCTGACAATGGCGTCATCAGAGGATTGCACGACTGCGGCCAGCAACTGCGTCGCTGCTCCGGCAGCTTTGCGCGTCTTAAGGTCGCGAGCTGCCGCTTGAGGCCGGCGCGTTTTCGTTTCGACCCGCGACCGTGCGGTTGATCGGATATGGGGTATTTGGGGGCGTGGCATACGCGTACATCACTGTTTGCCTAACAAGAATCGTGCCAGTTATGTTTTCGAAGGTGACGGCAAGCGCACCACACTTGGCGCACCTGGCCTAACGAATGCAGCTTGCCACGGCGCCTGCTCCCAAAAGTGTTCGGGGTTACGCTACTTGAGGCGCGGCTACAGCGGAAGATTCACCACAGAGAACGCGGAGAACACGGAGGATTCAATCAGCCAAGCAGGACAAATAATTGGTGTAGAGGCGCTTGTGCCAAGCGCCTGTTGAAATCGGTTCGGCGTTTCGATGCACTAGCGGGAGCGTAACGCCGGTATAACGCGCGCGTCCACTGTAGCCGCCCCGCTCCGTCGGGGGCGTCAGTACATCAAGCACGGCGACTGAGCGCCGTGACTACATGCCCTATCCGCTTCAACGATTTAACGCTTCAACGCTCCGCCGCAGGCGCTTTGGGCGCGGCTACTTCTCGCTCCAACTACAAAAAGAATAATTCAACGAAGTTTCTATACTCCTCACAATTAGGGTGACTGCCGAGACCGAAGGTTAAATAGACGCAGCAGTAGCGCTGCGGGCTTGCGTTTTGTTTTCGGCACAGCCTACTCGGAACCGAAACTGATTGCGCCCGCTTACGCATTCGGGCAGACGACAAAGCTTCGACGACGGCGCGATTGCCGCGCACGAGATCCGAGCTAGCGAGCCATGCGACTTAAACCGAGGCGCTCGTTCGCCTACGTGTAGAAGTACCTCGTCAGATGAAAGAACACCGGTGCGGCGAAGCATAAGGAATCGATCCGGTCCATCATCCCACCGTGGCCTGGCAGGAGTTCTCCGTAATCTTTCACGCCACGGTCCCGTTTGATCGCGCTCATTGTCAGCCCGCCGAAAAACCCCATCAGCGTGATTGCGAGCGCCATACCAAAGGCGGCAACAGGAGAGAATGGCGTGGCCCACCAGAGGACGCCGCCGAGCACACTTGCGGCCAGCGTCCCTCCGATAAATCCTTCAACTGTTTTGTTCGGGCTCACGTTGCGTGCGACCTGCCGTTTGCCCAATAGTTTGCCAAAAACGTACTGCAGCACGTCACTCAGCTGCACGACGGCGGCGAAGAAGAAAAGAAGCTTTGCGTTCTGCCGTTCGTAACCCGGGATGTGCAAGGTAAGGAGCGCGGGCGCATAGCTCACGAAATAAACGCAGACCATCAAGCCCCATTGGATATTCGCAGTGCGTTCGAGGAAGCGTTCCGTGTCGCCCGCAATGGCGTTGCGGGTGGGAATGAAAAGAAACGCGTAAACCGGGATGAAAATGCTGAACATCCCATACCATTGCCGCGCGATGAGAACGTATTGGATCGGTAGCAGGATAAAGAATGCCCAAAAAAGCGCGCGGTGATCAGCGCGTTTCGACGGCGTAAGAGTGATGAACTCGCGCAGCGCAAGGAATGACATGAGAGCGAAGAGAACAGTCGTGCCGATCGGCCCGATAAAAAGCGCGGCGGTGAAGATCGCGACCATCACCCACCAGGCATTGATGCGGGCGTTCAGGTTGGCGACGACTTTCCGCCAGGGCTCATTAGTCGCGCGGCGGCGCAAGACTCGCCCGACAACTGTGGCGACCACGAGCAGACAGAGCACGCCGCCAATCAGCCAGCGGGCTTGCGGATCCTTCATACAGTCGCACCTGACGCTACGTCCGTCTGATCTGGGCCATTACTGCGCTCATTCGAGTGAGCGCGACTGGCGAGAACGCGCGCGTCACTCGGTGCGAGGTTGAGAATTGCATCGCGGGCACGCGCGAGGAATGCGCTCTTCTGCTCGCCGTCCATCAATCTCACTGGTGCGCCGAAATACAACGAGCAGAGAATCGGCACCGGCAGCACTTCGCCTTTCGGCAGCACACGATTCAGATTCTCGATGTACACTGGTATGAACTCCAAATGCGGTTGGGCCTTGGCTAAATGGTAAATGCCGGCCTTGAACTCCCCGGGCTTATCCTCCTGTCGGCCGCCTTCGGGGAAAATAATGAGCGATGATCCCTCGCACAGCGCATCTAGCATTGCTTCAAGCGGATTGTTTGTCCGCGTTACACGCTTCCGTTCCACTAACACCGCATTGAAGATCTGTTTGGCGAGATACAGTCGGAGCTGGCTGCTCGTCCAGTAATCGTGGGCCGCAACGGGTCGAGTCTTGGCGCGGCACTCTGCCGGGAGCGCTGCCCAGAGCAGAACAAAGTCGAGATTACTGGTGTGGTTCGCGAAGTACACGCGCTGCGCATCAGACGGTTGGCAGCCGACCCAGCGCGAGTTAGCGCCGGTGAGCAGGCGCACGGCCGAAGCTGCGATTCGCGCGATCATCGCGCGTTGAGAAGTTTCGCGATACGCAGTGTCCGTCGCGCAATGGTCAAAATGCTGCCCACCAGAATAACCAGAAGCGCGAGCCACATGAGGCGATGAGAAAATCCTGCCAGCGTCTCCGCGGCCGACAGCACGCAGGCCAGCGTCAAAATTGCCATGCGTTGCTGCTTTGCCATTGGCCCGCAGTAATCCTGCGCGAATCCCAGGGCCCCGCCAAAAGCTCTCACGTACGCGGTTATGGGGGATGTGATCGCGCACAAATAGCCCAGCTCAACTGAGCCGCGAACATCGAGTGCGATCGAATACCCTGCGGCGACGAAGAGGATCACATCGGCTATGCGGTCCGGAAACTCATTGAAAATCTCGCCCGTTTTCGTCTTCAATCCGCCTTCCACTGCCATCAACCCGTCCAGAAGATTGCAAAGCAGGCGTAGCTGAATGCAGACTGCAGCGAGCACGAAAAAGATCGCCTCGCCCACGCCGCCCCATCGCTCCGCGGCCACCAAGAAGACCGCGCCTACGAGACTCACGGCCGCGCTTGCGACAGAGATAGAATTCGGCGTGAGGTTATACCTGACCAATGCAGCCGCGACCGTGCCTGGCCACGTCTTCTGTCGCACCTTGAGAGGTCGGCGCGCCACGGGAGCTTCCATTCGTGCGGTTTAACAAATCAGCAGCCAGTTGCAACACGACGTTTGGCCACTCGACCTGGCTGCCTCCAGCTCGACGTGCACGATTCTGTTACCGCACAATGCCAAAGTCCATTAGCCGCTTGGCCCATCGGTTCTGTCGCAGGCGTTCGGCTTCTCTCGTATGACTCAAGGCTCGCGGAGCAAGGTAATTTGTGATACCTGATCGTCCATGCGTTGCGACGCAATAGCCCTCACGTGTTGAAGCCATGGTGTTGGTGAGCCGATATCACTTTCCCGAAGAAGCGCGTGCCACCATGCCGCAAGTGGGCCGTGACAACTGAAGTGAAGTAGAATGGCTGAACTTTCCTCGTTAGGTTGTAACTTGCATGTTAATCCAGGTCATCTTCCAAATACTTGAAACCGCAGCGGTGATGATCGGGGTGGGATTTGGGATGGTTCAACTCCGGCAGTATCGTCGGGACAAACGCAGGGAAGCCGCGATCGAGCTTTTACACTCGTTCCAAACGCCCGCATTCGCTGAAGCGTTGCACCTGGTCTACAACCTTCCCGATGGTCTGTCGAAAGAAGAGATCGAGAGCAAGTTGGGTGAGAAGTTTCCGCTGGTTTACGGTTTGATGACCACCTGGGAAGGGCTGGGGATTCTCGTATACAGACATGAAATTGATTTGAGCACGGTGGATGATTTCTTTAGCGGGCCGATCAGAATTTCCTGGCGGAAACTGAAAGGACACGTCATGGGCGAGCGGGCCATGCTCGGCCGGGAGACGATAGAGGAGTGGTTTCAATGGTTGGCGGAACGACTCTCCGACAGGGAAGCCGAGGTCCCGCCGGTTCCGGCACACGTCGCGCACAAGCATTGGGTCGAGAGCAACGGATGAGGTAATCGTGGCGTGCTGACGGGCAATGTTATTCAAGCGCCGGAGGCGAACTATTCTTATCATCGCGCTCGAGTTGTCAGTCGAGCGCCTGCCGCTGGTGGGGCGAGACTCTGTCGAGCCGACGAATAACCTCGTCGGAGGAGGACTGCATCGATTAACTAATCGATCATGTCCCAGCGGGACAGCTCGCACGATTACGGCCACGGAAACTCTGCCACTGGCGTCCTGATTTTGCTGGATCGCCCAGGATTGTATTCCTCACCGTCTGCACTTTGCATCGCGCCTCAACACTGGCGCAACCATGCTGGCGCGATCTTGTTCAATCGTGGCGTGAAGCCGACGCCTGGTTAGTCGGCGCCTACATCATCATGCCCGATCATCTCCATCTGTTCTGCGCTCCTAAGAAGGACGAGATCACGATCGGGCACTGGATCGCGTTTCGGAAACGGCAGTTTCGCCATAAATCCCGCGAGAATGCACCGCGATTCGACTCGCGCGCTTTTCATCATCGGCTCCGGCGCGGCGAAAGCTACGGCGAGAAATGGGAGTACGTTCGTACAAATCCCGTCCGTGCCGGTCTCGTCAAAGATCCCGACGAGTGGCCATATCAAGGAGTCTTGCATCATCTGCCCTGGTATTGAGGAAAGAATTTATCGGCTCGACGGAGTCCCGCCCCACCGACATCAGCTGCTGATTAGCGCTCCAGCTTAAACGCGAGTGTCGCCAGGGGCGGTAGTTGAATCAGAATGGAATGCTCACGGCCCATCCATGGCTGAGCTTCGCTTTGCACACCGCCATAGTTGCCGACATTGCTGCCGCCGTAAGTTTCGGCGTCAGTATTGATCAGCTCGCGGTAATAACCGGGCTGCGGCACACCCAGCCGATAATCATACCTAACGACCGGTGTCGCGTTCACGACAAATACAATCGTCTCGCCGGCCCTCGATTTGCGCAGAAAAGAGACAACGCTGTTATCGGCATCGTGAAAGTCGATCCACTCGAATCCTTCATAGGTGTCGTCCTGCTCCCACAGAGCCGGCTCGTTTTTATAAGTGAAATTGAGATGCTGCACGAACCGGCGCAGACCATCGTGCCGGGGAAGATCAAGAAGATGCCAGTCAAGGCCGGTATCGTGGTTCCATTCGTTCCATTGACCGAATTCGCCACCCATGAAGAGCAGTTTCTTGCCGGGCTGGCCGCACATCCAGGCGTAGAACATCCGCAGGTTGGCAAACTTTTGCCATTCGTCTCCCGGCATCTTTGAAAGGAGCGATCGTTTGCCATGCACAACCTCGTCATGACTGAGCACGAGAATGAAATGCTCGGTGAACGCGTAGAGGAGCGAAAAGGTGATGTTGCCGTGATGGAAACGTCGGTAGATCGGGTCGAGCGACATGTATTCCAGGAAGTCGTGCATCCAACCCATGTTCCACTTAAACCCGAAGCCGAGTCCGCCGAGGTAGGTTGGCCGAGATACACCCGGCCAAGCCGTTGATTCCTCCGCGACCGTGATCATGCCGGGGAAGCGTTCATAGCAGACCTCGTTGAAGCGCTTCAAAAAATAGATCGCGTCCAGATTCTCGCGCCCGCCGAAGACGTTCGGAATCCACTGGCCAGGTTTGCGCGAATAATCGAGATACAGCATCGAGGCGACGGCATCGACCCGCAGGCCATCGATGTGATATTTCTCGAGCCAGAAAAGCGCGTTCGCGATCAGGAAATTGCGCACCTCGTTACGCCCGTAATTGAAAATGAGGGTGCCCCAATCCTGATGCTCGCCCTGACGTGGGTCCATGTGCTCGTAGAGATCGGTGCCATCGAACTCGGCTAAGGCGTGCGCGTCTTTCGGAAAATGCGCCGGCACCCAGTCCATGATCACGCCGATTCCGATTTGGTGGCACTTGTCGATGAAATGGCGGAACTCGTCCGGATTGCCGTAGCGACTCGTCGGCGCGTAGTAATTCGTTACCTGATAACCCCAAGAACCTTC
>DASQXY010000204.1:0-4269 GCA_035639455.1 Chthoniobacterales bacterium
GTTCGCTTATTCGACGACAACGACGGCTTGCAGACTGACCCCCGCGCTGCCACGACGCATCCCGCAACGCTCGATCTCCTGGCGGAAGACGGCTTGGTTGAAGATATGATGCGGGTAGGATTGGTTGCGCCGATTTTTCAATTTTGGGATCGACCGTCAAATCGACTCGTTGCAGAGTTCGATCACGCGGTCCTCGCGAAGGATACGCCCCATCCTTTTGTCGTTCAGTGCGAGCAATTCAAGACGGCAAATCTGCTCCTCAAAAGGGTTCAGCGGCTCGCGAACGTCGAGGTCTTGTTCAATCACGAAGTCATTGACGTGCGGCAGGCAAGCGGGTCCGTGAGCATCGATGTCCGCGGGTCAGCGTCTATGCAGACCCATACCGGCGCGTATCTGATAGGCGCGGACGGCGGCCGCAGCACCGTGCGAAAGCGCAGCGAAATCGCCTTCGACGGCTTCACCTGGCCGGAACGATTCATCGTCCTCACGACGCCATTCGATTTCGCGGCTGAGCGAGGCTATTCATATCGGAGCTATTTCGCCGAACCAGGCGCTTGGTGTAACTGCTTTAAGGTCTCCGCCGACGGGCCGCCCGGCTTGTGGCGAACGGTGTTTCCGACGGAGCCTGAACAAGATGATGCTGCGCTTATGAGTGATGCCGGCGTTCAGGCACGGATGCAAAGATTCTTTCCCGCACCCCGTCCATTGGAAATCGTGCATCGAAATCTTTACGTGACCCATCAACGTGTGGCTGCGACTTTTCGCAAAGGTCGCGTGCTGCTGGCTGGCGATGCGGCCCATGTTAACAACCCGATCGGAGGTATGGGTCTTAATGGCGGCATTCAGGATGCTGTTAACGTATCAGCAAAGTTGGCCGGCATCCTGCTCGGCGGAGAGTCTGATCGCTTGTTGGATCTCTACAACCTCCAGCGCCGGACCGTGGCGACCGAGTTTGTACAGGAGCAATCGATCGCGAACAAGAAACGGCTCGAAGAGAGCGATCCAAAAACGCGCCAGAAAAATCTGGAAGAGTTGACTCGGATTGCGGAGGATCCGGAACGGGCCCGTCAGTTCTTGCTTCGCACCTCAATGATTACAAGTCAGCGAAGGGCGCACTCGCTTACGCTCAATTAGCCAACGGCTTTGCGGCGATTATACTTGGCGCACTCAGAGCTTCGTCACGCAGGCATGCAACAATGCACTGCGGCCGGCGCGCACTTGGGCTAAACACCGGCTGATCGCGGCCGGAACTTCGCTCGGGTCTACGAGCCGCTCGCCATAGCCACCTGCAGCTTCCACGATTTTTGAGAAATCCATACCGGCGGGGAGCTCCGCCTGGAACGACCCTTTTGTTTTGGCCCGCCCGTCCGGATAGACCCGTAGAGTTGCCCCTTTAACGGCGGCCCAACCCGAATTGTCGAGTACCACCGTAAAGATCGGCAGAGCATACTGTTTTGAGACGGCATACACCGCCGTCGGATTGTTGAAATAAAAACTTCCGTCTCCAACGATCTGAACGACGCATCGATCCGGCAATGCCAGCTTGACCCCGAGTGCAGTGCCTCCCGAGGCTCCGAGCCCGCCTCCGGCATTACTGATCATCGTGCCCGGCTTCGGACGGGGAATCTGCGTGTTTGGAATCCACTGTCTTGTCACGGCTTCGTTCACGACGATGTCATCTGGCCCAATAGCTTTCCCAATCTCGGCACATAGATAATGCGTGTTGATTTCTCCGGCGCGTCCCTTATCTGCAGCCAGCGCCGCGGTCCGTTGAAGCCTTTCTTTTTGCGCAACGGTCAGCTTTTCAACGCGCTTTCTGGCGGCCGCGTGGAAATCCGGCGTCGCAGTTCTCTTGATGGCCTCAGTCAGCTGCGTGAGGATCCGGCTGCTTTTGCCCTGAATGCGCAAGTTGGCCGGAAAACTCCACATTGGTGAAGCGCCCTTGAGCACGTCGATGTCGATTTGCGCCCAGAAGGTGCTGGGATTGTCGCGCGTCGCGGCGGGAATCCACGGCACGTCGACATCGACCAGCAGGCCAACATCGACGTCGGCTAGATCATCGGATTGAAAACCGCCGAACTGAGGAAACGAGCGACCGATGTTTGTGAATGACAGAAAGTCGATAACCCGAATGCCGGCCGCAGCCGACAGGTTTTCGATTGCCGTTGAGGCGGCCGCATCGCGACCGGCATAAGCCGTGATCAAGATCGGATTCTTTGCAGAGAGCAAGCGCGAGACGAGTTGATCTATTACCTCGGGGTCTGCCCCACTCGATGAGAGCGGCCCGAATTGTTCGCTAGGAAACGAACGCACGGACTGCTCATCCCATTTTCCGGTTAGGATTTCGCGAGGAAGCATCAAATAGACGGGGCCCTTCGGCTCGCTATGCATGATGCTGTGTGCGCGACGCAGGATCTCCTTGCTCGTGATGCCAGAGGGTAATGTGTATTCCCATTTGACATAGGGACGGACCAGACCTCCTTGATCGAATGGCTGTTGAATGAAATGCACATATGTATCGCGCGTTCCCTCCAGCTCGCCGAAGCTAGTGAAGGGCGCCGAGCCGGCAATAAGCAGAATGGGTATCCTGCTTCGAAACAGGTTGTGCATGCCAAGCGCTGCATTGGCTGTGCCTGCGTCCACATGGACGAGCACCGCTTGGCCGCGGCCTGTCATTTGCGCGTAGCCGCCTGCCATATGCATCGCGACATTCTCATGCGGACAGAGAACGACTTTGGGCGCGCGCAGGCCATCCGCCTCAAACCGGGCCAACTCCTCGATCAGTGGCGCGTGGTCGGTGCCGAAGTTGCAAAACAGATATTCGACACCGATCTCATTGAGCCCCTGCAGAAAGTAGTGGGCAGTCGTATGCGACGCGGCATTGGTCAATGGAACTGGGCGCGTGTTGGGCATGGCAGCGGCGCACGGCCGATAAGGCCGTCTCCTAGGAATAACAGTGATATTTCACGAATGATTGGCGTCGTCAAATCGGCCACAGCACCCCACAAAGCCGGCCGGACGTTACTAAAGAAACTGCGAGACGTTTGCGCGAAACGACTCGATATGGGCACGCATGGCGGCTTCGGACTTGTCGGGGTCGCGCTGGCGGATGGCGGCGAAAATGGCGTCATGCTGATCGTGCACGCTCTCATATTGCGCCGGGGCGTTGAGCGAAATGAACCAGAACCGAAGCGATCGTTCGTGCAAACTCCGGAGCAGTTCGGTCAAAACGTCATTTTTCGCGGCCCGCGCTACGAGCAAATGAAACTCACGGTCGAGCAACATCATATTTTCGACATTGCGCATCGAGGTCCAATGCTTGGTGCGCTTTAGCACGTCGGCCAAATCCGCAATGTCGGAATTGTTGGCCCGTTCGGCCGCAAGGCGCGAACAGTAGGTTTCGTTGACCAGACGGGTCTCGATGATCTGCAGGACTTCATTGAGGCTCACCGGCCTTACGATGACGCCTTTGCGCGGGATGACGTCGACCATGCCCTCGATCATCAAGCGATCCAGCGCTTGATGGACGGGTGTTCGGCCAATTTTCAACATCGACGAGAGTTGCAGTTCGTTGATGTATTCGCCTGGCCTGAAGGTGCAGGTGATGATGCGATGCTTGATGGCGTCGTAGGCCGCGTCCCGCAGAGAAGCCGCAGAAGTCGAGTTTGCGTGGGCCGACTCGGAGCTAGTCCTGCCTGCGCTCCTCCTCGACTTGATTGTTTGCTTCGGCGTCATCAGCCACTCGCGCAAAAAAACCTAGAGGAATCAGAAGCTGCGAATCTGAGGACAAGACTACTATCGCTTGTTCGTGCGAAGGAGAAGAGGTGGCAGAAAGCTTGCCAGGGGGTGTTAGTTGGACTAATTTGAAGAGTAAGTGATATTTCACGGAGCGGCCCCAATGGCGGCACCGAATTCGGCATCCGGGAACGACGATTGGGTCGATGTGCGGCGCGGACTGGTGAGCCGCGACATTTTCGTAAGCGACGAGATATTCCGGCTCGAGATGGAGCGGATTTTCGATCGCACTTGGGTTTTTTTGGCGCACGAGACGGAGATTCCTGCGGCCGGAGATTTCGTTTCCCGAAACCTGGGTAGTGCCCCAGTGATCGTAGTGCGCGACGGCGATGGCGCCGTGCATGTGCTTTTGAACAGCTGCCGTCATCGGGGCGCTAAGGTTTGTCGTCCCGATTCCGGTAACGTTCGAAACTTCGTTTGTCCGTATCACGGCTGGACCTACGAGCGATCCGGTCGCCTTATGACCACGACATT
>DASQXY010000205.1:0-6688 GCA_035639455.1 Chthoniobacterales bacterium
AGCGTTTCACGCCGCGTTCGAGAATGTCGACAAATCGTCCCTCGACAATATAGAGCCCGGTAAAGGCGAACTCATCCGGCGCACCCGTGCCGAGCTGATTGCGAATGTCAATGATGCGTCCGCTGCTCGGATCAAGAGCGATGTGTTTGGGTCCGATGCCGGAGCGCAGCGCGAGCGTGACCTGGTTGCGGAATTGGAAGTGATCGTCAATCAACTGCGCGATCGGCAAATCGGTGAGAACGTCGCCATTGTAGACGAGCAGTGGTCCGCTGCTTAACAAGTCCGCGATATTGGCGATCCCGCCGGCCGTTTCGAGCAAGTCCGGCTCGTGGCTAAACTCGATCCGGCGATCGCGATAGGCTGCTCCGGGAAAAGCTTCGGCGAAGCGTTCGGGTAAGTGATGCGTGTTAACGAAAATTCGGGAGATGCCGAGATCGATCAAATGGTCGAACGCAAAGGTGATGAGCGGTTTTTGGAAGATCGGGACCAGCGGCTTCGGCAAATCGTCGGTCAGCGGTCGCAGGCGTGTTCCAAGGCCGGCGCTGAGGACGAACGCTTGTGTGATCACCGCCACCGGACTAACAATTGCGCATGCCGGAAGAAAGCGTTTGGCGCGGCAGGTCGTCGCAATGGAAGAACTTTGGCCGGTATCTTTTGGCGGCCGCGATGTGTGCCGTTGTCATCGTAATTTTTGTTGCCCTTTCTCGCGCCGACTCGCCGCAGATCCGAAATCTCAGTCCGTATGTGTTGATTTTGCTCGTGCTGCCGTTGTTCACCGCACTGGTGCGATACTTGCAAACCATAAGTAAAGTGTATGAGCTCACGACCGAGCGCATTAAAATCACCGAGGGCGTGCTGAGCAAGGTGACTGACACTCTTGAGTTGTACCGCGTGAAAGATCTCGAGACGCGGCAGCCGTTCCTTTATCGCTTCGCCGGAATTGAGAATGTGCAGCTGAATACTTCCGACACTTCGTCACCGTTCATCTTTATTCAAGCGGTGCCGCGCAGCGTCGGGCTGGGCGACAAAATTCGCAACCAGGTGGAAATCATTCGCCAGCAAAAAGGCGTTCGCGAAATCGACGTAGAGTAAACGAGCTTGCGCGCGACCATCGGCCGGCACAGAGCGGGTCCGCCGTGCCGAACCATTACTCGCGCTTCAGGTAAAGCGTGCGGGTGCCGAAATCGATGATGCCGTGATGCGAACGCAAGATTTCCGCGCCGAGCAAGCCGGCGACCGGTGGCGATGCTTCGAGCAGGCCGTGGCGAACGAGTCCACTTAGGTCAACCACGCCGACATCTTTGCCCACGATATCCACCGAGCCGACGCTCAGCCGGCCAATGCGCGCGATTTGCACACCGCGCTTTTTCAGGTTAACGGCGGCCGACGTAAAGGCCGTCTCGTGCAGTGGAATGCGCATTCGCCTGACGAAATCGCGGTGCAGCAAAGTGGCGAACGCACCGGTGTCGACCATAAGCTGAGCCGGGGCGCCGTTGATCGCGCCGTCAACGTAAAGATTGTAGCCGTCACTAACACGAATCGGCATGCTGCGGAGACCACGATACTTAATCCCAGGTGCAGTTCCGGAAGCTTCGGGGTCAACTTTCAAAAAAAGCAGTTGCCGCTGGCAATCGAGCACCGCCTGAGTCGGAAAGAGAATGTCGGCACCAAGAATCCCGTCGATTTCCTGCTCGTGCAGGACGCGTGCAGCCCGGGTTGAACCGCCGAGATCAATTACGACAACCGGCTCGTCGACCAGGCTGAGCGCGCCGAGACGAAAATTGCGAGCGATCGCCACGCTATTGAACGCGCCATTAATTTGCAGTCGCGCCGGCAATTTGGATCCGGTCACGCCGATGAGGCCGAAGTGTTCACGCCGGTTGAGCGCGATCGCACTGACCGGCGCGCCAGTGTCGACACCGAGCAACGCCGGTTTTCCGTTGACGAACGCCTGGACAATGAGGTGGTTCTGACGCGACCGCGCGAGTGGCAGCGCTTCGAACTTCGGCAGCACTCTGGGAGGTAGTCTGCGCGATTGCGGCGCGGCGGAAGTGTCGCCGCCACAAATCGCGAGTAAGAGAAAGATCGACAACGCACATATTAGCGGTGACCGGCCACGGCGCGTGTTCATCACGCATTCATTGCACATATGATCACGGTCGAAACGAATCCAGACGCCCATTTGCCAAGAGAGGATGGCAATTGTCTGCCGCGGACCGACTGGACGCAAGCACGACACGAGTCGACGGTCGCTTTGTTCAGCGCCAGTTGTATCGCTGCAGTCGCCCTGGGTATTCGTAGACGTAAACGCTGCGGCCGGCGAATCTCTGCAGCAGCGCAGCGAGGGCCGATTGATCGCACGACTTGAAGTACAACGTGCGGGCAGATGATAGTACTGGCGGATTCCGCGTTAGATCGCCGATCGGCGTGTCATACGTACCGGTCTTGAGCAGAATGATCTTCTTGTTTTTGTCTGCAACCTTTTCCGCTGTTCGTTTCAAATCGCGCCGCCCGTACATGACGTAAGCGGCGTTCACGATGAACACGGCGTTGCACACAATTAAGGCGAGCATAGCTGCGTTCCATAACGGCTGTGCGAGGCGATGTCCCCGGTCAACCATCCGCCGGTAAACCGCGATCACCGCCAGGACAATGAATGGAAAGTAGCCAAGAAAGTAACGGGGGCCGGGCCCGCCAACAGCTTCGGGGTAAAGAAAGTAAGTCCCTGCACTAAGCAGAAAAAGAGCAAGGTAACTTTTCACCTCGGCGGAGGCGTGGACGCTTCTCCATGAGGCAATCAACAGCAGCAAGGGCGGAAAAACGAGGAGCAAACGCTCGAACCTCGCTGCCGTGACGGTGAAGCCATGCCACGAAAGAAATAGATGATCATTAACGCCGGCCGAGAAGTGATACATTGTTGCGGGCACTTGCAGTGGATGGCCCGATACCAGCGCGTCGTAGAGCAGATTACCGCTGGCGAATATTGAGAGCGCAAGCGCAAAAATACCCAGATCGACGAATCTCTTCCGCCGAATCAGATGCAACACGATCCAAAGCGCCAATGGTATCCAGTCGATGTATCGAATCATCGCCGAATAACCGAGCAGAGCTCCGGCACCGCCGATTCGGAATTTGGAAGGCTGTGCTTCGCTCTCATTTGTTTCGTAGAGCAAGAACGCGGCAAATATGAATAGCGCGGTAGCGGTATGAGCCCGGAACGATGCGGCGTAATAAACGAAAAAGAAGCAAAGCAACAGGAGCAGAGACGTGTTCGTCGCGAAGCGACCACCCCAGTGTCGCTCCGCGTAATTTACAACGAGAACAACTAGGGCCGCGCCAAGCAGCGGATCAATAAGCCAAGCCATCCGCAACCGGGCGCCAATCGCTAGCAGAGCCGGCCAGCCGGGTGGGTATTTGGAGAACCGATGCCCGTGATCATCTCGGAGGCAATCGGTCTCAACGCAATCGTATAACGGAAGTGTTGGGTCGTAGAAGGGATCTTTCGCGTAGAGATGGCCGGAAGCGAAGAGTCTCGCTTCATACAAGTACGAATAATCGTCTCCCGAAAACGGGAATCGTCGCGCTATCAGAAAATAAATGAGCAGCGCTTCAGCAACAAATATCGAAAACACGATCAGCGTTCGCGCGATACGTGGCGTCATTTGATTAGCAAAGTGGCTGGCGGAGTGGTCTTCCGCGGCCGCGGCGTGTCTGCGTGCCATTGCCAGATTCCGAACATGATAAAGAACGCGATTACGTAAGCAGCCGCGACCCACCAGCCATCTCGCAGCCAGCTTGTGACTGAACGTGCTTGCGGAAAGAGCGTGGAGACAGCGACACCAGCCGAAGACCCGAACCAGATGATCGACCCCCCAAAACCGACCGCGTATGCGAGAAAGCCCCAGTCATAGCCGCCCTGTTGCAGGGCTAGAGCGGTGAGCGGGATGTTGTTGAATACGGCAGATACCAAACCGAGTCCAAAGACCGTCTGCCACGATGGAGCTGGCAGTTGTTCGACCGGCATCATGGACGCGCACAACACCAGCGCGAGCAGAAAAATCGAGCCGCGAAACGTCCGCGGGAGAAATTCCCAATCCGGCCGACGCAGCGGCACGGACATGAGTAACGCGAGCCAGACCGCGACGCCGACGAAGGGGAACCGCTCGGCCGACTCTGGCAGGAACAAGCTGATCGCGACATTTGTCAGAATCGCGAAGGCGAGCATCGAACTCACAATACCGACGCGAATCCAGTCCACGCGCGTGTGCTCGTGCGCGTGCTGGAGGATTGGCGAGTAGCTGTGTTGTCGTTTTGCCGCCGGAACGGCAAAAACCAGCAGGGCGACGATTGCGGCGATGATCGCTTCGAAGACAGCGAGCGGCGACACACCGGCAACCCACATCATCGTGGTCGTTGTGTCGCCAACGACGCTCCACGCTCCGCCAGCATTGGAAGCTGCCACAATCGCGGCCAAAAACGCTGTGTGCACTTTGGCGCGAAAGAGCTGGTGTGCCATCGCTCCGCCGATGAGCGCCGCGGCGATATTGTCGAGAAAACTCGACAGTATCCAAATCATCACCAGTAGGACGAAGCCGCCTTTCCAGTCGTGCGGAAGAAAGCGCGGCAGCACGACTGGAACATGGCTCTTTTCGAAATGTCGCGACAGCAACGCGAATGCCGTTAATAGACAAAGGAGGTTCAGTAGCATTACCCACTGCCCGGCCAGATGAGCCCACAATCCGGCCAGGCCCGGACCAGCTTTGAAACCGGTAAAGGCGACCTTGTACGCTGAGATGATCACCAGGCCCGCGACCGCAACGCGCATCGTCCGGTGGTGAAAAATGGCGAGACTGAGCAGAGTGACGAAGAACAGAACAAATTCCAACGGCACGTTTACGGCTGCTAGCACTGGCACCACATAAGCTGCAAGAGGCAACATCTCCGTACCATCAATCACGACTTGAGAGCGGCAATGATGCAAGCCCGCGGCAAAGGTGTGCACAGAACACGACAATTCCGAAAGGAAGCGACGCGCATCGGTGTTTTGCCATTGCCGCACGCACACCGCTGATGGTTAACTCTCGCAAATTCTGACAGGATGAACTCCGGAACGGCGATCACCACGGCCACTGTCGCTGAGCAAAAATTCGTTCGTGGACTGGGATTGCTCGACTCGACGATGCTCGTGGCAGGTTCGATGATTGGCTCAGGCATTTTCATCGTCTCAGCCGACATTGCACGGCAGGTTGGCGCGGGTGGGTGGCTGTTGATCGTGTGGATCGTGACGGGTGTGCTCACGATTACAGCTGCGCTCACTTACGGCGAGTTGGCAGCAATGATGCCGCGCGCCGGCGGCCAATACGTTTATTTGCGCGAGGCTTACAGTCCGCTCTGGGGATTTCTCTACGGCTGGACGTTGTTTTTGGTCATCCAGACCGGAACGATCGCCGCCGTGGCAGTGGCTTTCGCGCGGTTCTTGGGCGTGTTCGCGTCGAGCATTTCGGCTACGAACTGGATCGTGCCCCCGATCACATTGTCACGCGGCTATGCGATCAGCCTCTCGACGCAACAGTTGGTCGCGATCCTGATCATCGTGTTTCTCACGTTCATGAACACGAGGGGCTTACAGTTAGGAAAATGGATCCAGAACATTTTCACTTCTGCGAAGACCTTAGCGCTATTCGCGCTGATCGTGCTCGGAATTTTTATCGGCCGTAATGCCGACGCGACCCAGGCCAATTTCGCGAATTTTTGGACGCCGACGGCCGTGTCTCCGATCGAATCCGATTTGCCGTTCGTTGGTGCAGTCTCGGCAAGTGCAGGCGCGCTTGGCATGCTAATCGCAATTTGTGTCGGTCAGGTCGGCTCGCTTTTTTCCGCCGATGCGTGGAACAACATCACCTTTACTGCGGGCGAGGTGCGCGAACCGCGCCGGAATATTCCGTTATCGCTGGCGCTGGGTACCGGGTTGGTAATCACCCTCTACGTGCTGGCCAATGTCGCTTACCTTTGCGTGCTGCCGCTCGACAAGATTCAGCACGCGGCTGATGACCGCGTCGGCACCGCGGCAATGCAGGTGATGTTTGGCGGCGCAGGATCCGCAATCATGGCGGTGGCAATTATGATTTCGACGTTTGGCTGCTGCAACGGGCTCATTCTCGCTGGTGCGCGCGTGTACTACGCGATGGCGCAGGACGGTTTGTTTTTTAGATCGACAGGCCAACTCAATTCCAAGCATGTGCCGGCAGTGGCGCTGCTTTTGCAGGGCATCTGGACCGCGTTACTCGTCCTCCCGCGAACGCGCAGGGTCGACGCTGCGACGGGTGTCATTACCTATGGAAATCTTTACAGCAACCTGCTTGATTACGTTGTATTTGCGGTGCTCATCTTTTACGTGCTGACGATTGCCGGCACGTTTGTGCTCCGGCGCACCCAGCCGCACGTCGAGCGGCCGTATCGCGCGTTCGGTTATCCGGTTCTGCCTGGCCTCTACATTGTGGGCGCGACTCTAATTATGCTCGTGCTGCTCGCTTACAGAACGCAGACAACGTGGCCAGGGCTGTTGATCGTGCTCGCCGGTGTGCCGGTTTACTTTTTCTGGAGAGGAAAATCACGACCCGCTTAACCTGAGCGGGTGAGATTAATTAGCAGAACCGAAACCAGAACCTTGCTATGAACTTACTCCGAC